>JASFPE010000106.1:0-13030 GCA_050116155.1 Desulfobacterales bacterium | reverse complement strand
CATCAATCGTGAGCCAACTGCCGGCCTGGAGCCCGGGCAAAGTGATTTCAAAGACCTGGGCTATGACTATGATGTGGTGGAGCTGGTGACCGAGGGATTGTTGCAGGGATTATCTGCTGCTGAATTGGCCGGCAACGAGCAGGTAGCGCACCTGGTTGAACAGCAAATGCAGATGTATCAAGATATTTTCGGAGAAACCAAGTTCCAAACCGTTAAGCACGTCGTCGATGATATTTTAAGGCGTCACCGGATGGCAAAAAACAAAATGCAGATCGTTCATCCCCCCACCCCGAATATCACCTTGCACTATCCAGACTGAGATGGATCGAGCACCCTTCCAATAAACAAAATACTATGGGATGCATTGTCCCGTATAAAGAAAACAAACGGATGGTCGGCTTTGAATATAGGCGAGGGCGGTGCTATCGATGTTACACCGACCACCACACCGGTGGCTGCCGCAGCCTCGGTGCCTTCTTCATTGACTTCCACAAAGGCTTTATGAATCACTGCCGATATAAAGAGCTCTTTTTTGCCGATCATCGCAGAAAAATCAGCATGATTCGGATCAAACGCATCCGGCATACCCATCGCGGACAGGGTTTGGCCTAAATTAAATTGCGCTTCAATTTTAAATTTTGGGAAAAATAACTTAATCTTCTGTTTTCGTAACTGATCCTGCCATCGCAGTATATTTTCTAAAGATAGTTTTTGCTCCAACACCGAAATTCCTGTCTTTTCCTTGGGAAGCAATACAATCAGGGACAGAGCCTCGTCTTTATACGGAATTTCTAGCACCTGTAGCCACTCATTTTCCCAGTACCCATATGGGTGCTCCTGATGCATCATCGGCACTTTGACGTTGGTTTCGGCCGAGAGCCAAAACGCCATCTCCTCAGTGTTTTCGGGTTTAAACTGGGTGTCCCAAAATCCCTTGAAATAGATCGCATTGACCAAAACCAGGCGGGTGAGGGCGTCCAGCACGCCGGGCGGGATGAGATTTTTTATCTTTTGATGGGTTTGATCTTCGACCCAGCCATTAATGGCCTGGCGGGCGGCGTCAGCGGCGGTCGCAAAATCAACCTGGTTGAGATCGGCCTGGTAGGATTGCTGGATAATCCTGAAAAATGCATCCAGAAATGGGTAGCCCTTCTGGGCCCAGATCGCATTGGCAACGCTGAGTTCGACTTCTGACTCTTTTTGAACAGCATTGAGCCGGGAGATCAGTTCTCCCATGAAATGATGAAGCTGGTCGGGTTTTTGATTGAAGTGCAGTGCAGCCGCCATCTGGCTGGCCGTTTTTTCACGGGCCCCGGAATACGTCATCGCCAGGGCAGCAGAGATGCTAAACGGCGAAAAAAACAGGTTGTTTTCACGCTGTTTAAGCTGGCCATAAAGATTCAAAGCAAATACGCTGTTGTCTTGAACCATCTGTTTTATCATGATGTTTTCCTTGGCCGTTGTTTGTTCAATAGTGATAAAAAGGGTCACCAACAATATTAGCCATGATTTCCATCTGGTTTCCATGGAGAATGCTCCCATAAATGATACCCAATATTTATTGGTTGTTTTCAAATCCCGCCGAGGCGGGATTACAACCGCAACCTTTTCGGTTTATGGTCGATACCTCGCCTCTATTTGGGCCATAAGGCATCAAACAAGGCGGGGGGTCGTTGACCCAGCTAAATGTATATTTATCACCTCTGTTTTTCTGAAGGCAAGCATAAAGATTGTAAAGGTAAATTATTATGAGATGTATCCAAATTTAAGCTAAGAAAAGTTATGCAAGGCAGGCAGGTAGGCCGTGTGATAGAGGAGTTCAAAATTAATTTTGAATCAGTCCATTTCGTCCATTTTTCTATAAAAAAGGGCGCCTTATTGGCACTCATTAAATTTAGAATAAATTTCCGGACGCTAATATTTTATGTCTGATTCGAACCGTTCTTATGTTGTCACGATATTCAGGATCCTCCGGAAACTTTGACGAAGGTTCGGGGATCGGTCATAAACGGAGTTTATTTGTCCGATCGTTAATCCATCCAGTGTCATCTTGTTTGCGTCGATTTGATCTCTGGTTTGACTGCGGATAAGGCTTGCTTTTTGGAGAAGTTTAAACCGGGTCCCTTCTCCTTCCCGATGTAAAAGAATTGCTGCCAGCATTTGATGGATAACCTTGCTTGCCTGACTTCGTGGATTTTCTACGATGATCGGTGTGAACCCACGTGAAGCTTTACGCACAATCTTATCAAACGGGATTATTCCGAGTATCCCAACATCTAGAAAGCATTTTGTTTTCAATAGTTGCTGCATGGATTCCGCAATACGAACATCTTTTCGGTTTTCGGCCATGTTCACAACCAGGGAGAGTTGATATTGATCAAACTGCTTTTTCAGTTCAGCACAGGCAGAAGCATCCCTGGCTCGAACTTCTTCAAAAATATAATCCAGGGAGAAATTTTCTGTCTTTTCAAGCGAACCATCTTTAATTCGTTTGCCCAGATCTTTAAGTGCGTCGTATTCTGCGAAAAACCGATCTAGAAATCGATAGAAGGCAACTTTCACAAAGCTGTAACTATCCAATACTGAAGCCGGCTCTGAACCGGTGACGACGATCTTTTGGTCTGCAAGAAGAAAAAAATCAAGTCCATTATAGGTTGTATTCCCACCGAGATCGATAATGACATAATCGCTTTCCAAGTCTTTAAGGTGCTTTATAATTTTGCGCTTTTGCGAATAAGGGAGATTGGCACTGCCCAATTTTGAGGAGTCTCCACCAATCAAGCTCAAGTCGTTAAATGCAGTGGGTGTAAGTATTTCTCTAATTGAATCTACTCTTTTTTCAAGAAAATCGTCCCACGTTTTGGTAAGAGATTTAACTCCCACGTAGAGATGTACATCCGCTCCACCGAGGTCCAGATCAGCCAGCACAACCTTCTGGCCCAAAAGAGCTAGTCCTACGGCGATGTTTGCCGAAAGCATCGATTTGCCGACCCCGCCTTTGGCCCCACCCACTGCGATAATTGTCTTGTTCGACGCTTCGACTTCAAAAGATTCATTTTTCAGTTGTGGCGTTTCAGATTGAAATCTCTCTTGATAATGATCATTGGTCAAGGCTTAATCTCCTTTTTTAGGTTGGTTGAATGGGTTAGGGAATTCTCCCGACGATTTATCAAACGGCAGATCCGCTATTTAAATTTTCGATTAGACCTTATTGAAGGACTGCAAACCTTATGCCAGGATGACGAACGATAGAATTTTCATGATATCAATGAATTGTGATTATGAACGCGGTGATATACCTTGGAGGGATTCGAAAAGAGGGTCAAAAAATTGACAATTGCGAAATTAGATAAACACATATCTTTTTTGGGCGGAGTTTGGCAATCAAGTTGCCGTCCGTGCCCAGACAAATTATCGATCATGCCGAGTGGCTTATGTCCTTCTTCGTAACCCGAGGATCGTGTCTAAACTATTTCTTCCAGCTGCTCCACAAAGGCTTCAATATTTGTTTTGGCCTGCTCTTCGCTAAAGCAACGCAAATCATTGAGATCTCCATCAATAATGAGGGTTGGGATGCCGAGTTCCGCGGTTAAACGAGTGGGCATGGCAAAACGGCTGTTGGTATTGTAAGGACATGTTTTGGCATCATGGAATATGATTCCCTGAGCGTTGCAAAATTCTATCCATTCCTCGATGTAGCCCTTTTTAAAGTCTTCGCTGCGAACGTTAAAGCACTCCAGGGCAGCCCGCGCCATGGACTCAAACGGCCTGTCAGGATCGAGTGGGTCGAAGATCCATGAATTGCAATAGGTGGAGGCAACGACGGCGGTCTTTAAATCCCGCATCTGATCACTGAGCATCCTTAGCCTTCCCCAGATGGGCATACCATCCCAGTAGATACGATGACGTTCTCCGGGCACCGCAGCCAGGCCATCTTCGACCGCTTTTTCCAGCTCCGTCAGGAGGGTATCATAATAATCCAGGGCTTGCTGTGTGCCCCGAAGAATAACGGCCGGGGCCATATGAATGCAATGATCGAAAAAGGTCATCGGCGCGGGAATAGCGCCGGAAAACTCCAAAACCTTGCGCCACCGAATCGTGCATTCTTTGGAAATCCGGACAACTTCCTTCAATCTGTCCATGTCAAATTTTTTACCACTTACCTTTTCCAATGTGGGCACGGCATCCTTTAGCTGGCTGACGACATCCTCTATGTGGCTTTGCTTGACTTCATCCAGAACTCGAGGGCTATTCACGCCGACCATAGGAATCTGCCACTGGCGCGCATAGAACATGAACCAGTCCTGCACCTCACGGCACTGGTTATTATTGAAGAACAGTACGTCTGCCTTCGGAACGGATTTCATTCCATAAGCTTCGGTAAGCGGGGTGACGCCTTTCAAAAAGGCGCCCACATCGCTGGTAAGATATGAGCAAATTTCGGGGGAATATCCTGCAGCAACAGCCAGGGGTATCATCTCAGTGGACTTGCGAGTGGCTCCTAAAAGTGCCGCATGGTTTTCAGGGTAGTAGACATCAAAACCCATGGCGATCAATAATTCACAAGGCCCAATACTGCTGCACCAGGCTATCTTGCGATGCTTCGTAGCGGATGCTTCCTCAAGTTCCTGGAAGTAATGCTGCATGACTGACTTGAGTTCTTTGGTGCTTTGTAATTGTAGAGGATTTTCTTTTAATTTCGCCATAATCTTATCCGATACTATCTATACTGCGGATTATTCGCCTAGCTTTACGGCCGTGCCGTAAACCAGAAGTTCAGCTGCAGTGCCAACGACGCTGGTGGTCATATAGCGAATGTTGATGATGCCATCCGCGTTCAGTGCTGCTGCCTGGGCAATCATCCTATTGGTCGCTTCCTCTCGAGCCTGTCCCATCATCTCTGTGTATTCGGTCAATTCGCCGCCAACGATTAGCCGAATCAGGGCAGACAAATCTTTACCGAGCCAGATAGCAAACACCGTATGGCCCTGGACGAGACCGAGAATCTCGGTGATCTTTTGGCCGGGCAAAGCCACAGAGTTTGACAGCGAAATCGTATGCTCGGAATCCGTCATCAACCCACTCATCTGTGATGCTTTGATTTTTCTTTGCTCGAAAGCCACGGTCATGAGTACCACGAGGATACCTCCCAGAAGACAGAATACCGCTATCCTCAGCCACCAGGGCGTGGCCGGATCATCGGCAACCATAACGTGCCAGGGAATCCCGGCAAATACCACAGTGAAGAGTCCAAGCACGAAGGCCAGCGAGCCAATATGTCGAATTATTTTCATGGCTTCTCCTTTGAAAAGCAAAACCCCGTTTCCTGCATGTGAAACGGGGTAATTTATTCAATCCATTTTTCGTCCTCATAGTTGCCAAGAGGAAATCTATAGGTTCAAATTAATGGTGCGGGTTAATGAGGTATGACTATCAAAATCCAATGAGGCGGTCAAGGTGCTGGTGGCTGGATTTTGGTCATGGGTCACTGGTCCCTGATGACTGGCTTTCAGCAAAAACTGGGAAAAAAGTGAGATGAATAGAAGGGTTATCTTAATCTGGATGGGATATTGCAGAAGACGAAGGATCAAATAATATGATTTAGTATTACTGTAATAAAACATTGGATAAGCAATGTCGGTCGATATTAACCGTTCTACGCTTGACAGCCGTAGGATATGTGTATATACACGTATCATGATAATGCATAATTCAAATCCGACAAAGGAAATGTGCCAGATCGCAGCAGTAAGCTGCATGGGTATGCAAGTTCGAAGAGCAACTCGTGTAGTTTCTGTCCACTATGACACCTGGCTGAAGCCGGCCGGCTTAAAAGGTACGCAATTCACATTGCTGAATGCCGTTTTTTTAAGGCCGCATATATCTATCGGTCGGCTGTCCGAACAGCTTTTAATAGATCGCACGACCTTAAACCGCAATCTGAAGCCACTTGAACGAAGGGGGTTGATCCGAAGCGAGCCGGGTGAAGATTTGCGGATGCGAAGCCTCGTGCTGACCCGCAAAGGAGAAAAGACTTTACATGAGGCCATACCGCTCTGGAAAGCCGCTCAGGCCGGCGTGGAAAAGCTCATGGGCACCCGCCTAAAAGGTTTAACCAGCGATTTGCGAAAGCTCGAGCGCTTAAGTAGCTAAATTTTTTAAGTAGATATGTGTATATACACATATCCGGAAACAATTATCAAGACATTAGAGTCTAAATCAAAAAAGATGATAAAAATTGAGCGTCCCGCTAGGAAGAAGCGCGATTTCACGATCTAATTTGAATGTATTATTTGTTTTCAAAAAGCGCGGGGCGGATCAAAAGCAGAGCACGCACGTGATTTACGTTGACAGTTCTGCAAAGGGAATAATAAAAGCCCATAATTTTTCCTTATAATCTGAATAGCATTTTCGATGCCGGATCAAACCGATACAATTTGTTACAAACTGTTACCCTGGAGAAAAGCATTTCGTTAAGAAAATGATTAGAATCAACACCAAAGGCTGGCGCAAAGGAATGAATTGACAAAAACGCTATTTTACAACAAAGGAGGAATCATGGTAAAAAAAGGATTAACCATCACATTGTTGGCAAGCCTGGTTTTTGGTGTTGGAATTTTTTCAGGCTGTCGATCCCATGATCATGATCGGGGCGCTGAATTTGCGGTGGATTATGTTAGCGAGGTCCTCGATTTGACCGAAACCCAGGAGCAGCAGCTGAATCAGATTAAAGAAGAACTGATGGAAAAGGGCGCGCAAATGCGTGCCAGTAAAGCCAAGTACCACGACGAGATCGTTGCTCAGCTTCGCAGCGAAGAAATCGACCAGGCGCGTGTGAAAGCGATGATTGCCGAACACCGTGCCCAGATGGATGAACTGATGGATCTAATAGTGGTGCGGATTTCCGAATTTCACCGCACCTTGACTCCGGAACAGAAAGAAAAGCTGGTGAGTAAACTCGAAGATTTTCACAAATGGCATCACCCTGGGATCGAATAATTGTTTCAGAATGCATGGTTCGAGTTGCAGGTTGCGAATTAAAAACTAAAGATTCCGTAACTTGCCACTGGCTTCTGGTCTCTGGTAAAGGCGGGTATCGGTGACCGGGGCGATAATATGATGGTTTTATATTCAAGTTATTAACATCAAATGTATTGTTTAATAAGATCCTGGATTCGGGAAGTTTTCCGTCATGCCCGCGAAGGCGGGCATCCAACCATCGTCCCCGCGCAAGCGGGGATCCAGACAGCAAAACATTCCTGGATTCCCGCTTGCGAGACTGTGTCGCAATTCAAAAAAGCGCTCAAATTCTGTCTGTCATGCCGGTCCCGGATCAAGTCCGGGATGACGGATCCGGCATCCAGTAACGTAATAGTCTGAAAAAGCACTGGATAGCGCTAAAGCTTCACTTCGTGCCCAGGTGCGTCATCCCGGACTTGATCCGGGACCGGAATGATAAAAACAGCAAATGCGTGGTATTGCTAATTGCGACACAGTCTGTTGCGCGGGAATGACAACCAATGATTGAGAAAACTTCCCCTTGATAGAATTAGATTTAAAGCCCAGCAGTCAGCAGCCTGCAACTCGGAGCTCACAAGAAAATATGCATTTTATTTTTTCATTGATTATTCCTTCAGAATCTGATCCAAATTGATCATGAAACCTACCGTCCTCATCATCGACGATGACGAAAAGCTCAACCAGCTTTTGCACGAATTTTTAAGCGATTTTGGGTATGAAACCATTTCGGCGATTCACCCGCTAGAGGGTCTGAAGTTGTTGAAAAAAAAATTGCCGGATCTGGTTATACTGGATATCATGCTGCCGGATATGGATGGCTTTGAGGTTTGCAAAGCCATTCGCCAGGGCTATACGGTTCCGATTATTATGCTGACGGCCAGAGGAGAGGTGACGGACAAAGTGGTTGGCTTAGAGTTGGGCGCCGACGATTATCTGGCAAAACCGTTCGAACCCAGGGAATTGGTGGCGCGAATCCATTCCGTGTTGCGCCGGTCCCAGAAAATCGACGATAGTCGGCCGGTAAAATTTCGCAGATTGGAGATTGATTTGTCGAAGCACACTGTACGGTTGGACGACCAAATCGTCGATTTAACTACCAACGAGTTTGCGGCCCTTGCCCTGTTGGTGAGAAACTCCGGCAAGGTCCTAAATCGGGATCAAATCTTGCAGGAACTGAGAGGCATGGATTGCGATGCGTTTAATCGTTCTGTGGACATCACCATAAGCCGATTGCGACAAAAATTAAAAGATGATCCAAAAGCCCCTGCGTTTATCAAAACGATATGGGGATCCGGTTATGTATTTATCGGAGATGATGATGCGGATTAAATGGTTCAATAAAATTATTAAATCCGTATTTACGAAACTGTTGGTGATTATCATCGTCACCGGTATTGCCATCAATCTGGTTGTGGCTGGATTTTTTATGGCGCATCGTCATATGGCCAGCAGAACCATTCACCAAAACATTGTCTATTACTTAAATTATCTGCTTGCCGATCTAGGCGAGCCTCCTAGCCTCGTCCGTGCACAGGAAATTGCCAGGAAGACCTTTCTTGAAATCCACTATGAAGATCCGCAGCAGCGATGGTCAACCGCTCAAAAACCGTTGGAGATGAGTGACGGTAGATTTTATGTATGGAAAGAAAATCCTGATATTCGATTCGGCAGATATCATGGCCGGACACTCTTTGAAGTCAAACATGGACCGGGTCGCTTTATTTTTGAGTTTGCCCGTCCTTTTGACCGCGAAGACGAACAGGTTTGGGTATTTTTGCTATTGTTTACGGTTTTGGTGATGATTTTGGCCGGCGCCTATCTTTCCATACGTAAAGTATTAAGGCCCATAAGATGGTTAAACGAAGGGGTGCAGGAAGTCAGCAAGGGCAACCTTCACCATATTGTTCCGCTTAAAAAATCAGATGAGCTCAGGGAGCTGGCAGAAGCTTTTAATGCGATGACGGAACGTATCCGGGAAATGCTGAAGGCCAAAGAACAGCTTCTGCTGGACGTCAGTCATGAAATGCGTTCGCCACTTGCCCGCATGAAAGTGGCTCTGGAATTCTTACCGGAAGGTAAGTCTAAAAGCAGTATTCAAAGCGATCTTGATGAAATGGAGAAGATGATTTCGGATATTCTGGATACGGCCCGCAGATATCATGTGCATGGGGAGTTAAAACGACAAAAAATTAATCTAATCGATCTTCTGCATGAAATATTACCGGTATTCGAAGACCAGCCTCCCGGAGTCCAATATAGCGGTCTTCCAGCATCCTTAGAAATCGATGTGGATCCGGAGCAAATTAAGACCGTATTGAACAACGTGGTAAACAATGCCATTAAGTTTTCCCAACCAGAAAGCAAAGCAGTTCAGATTTCCTGCCAACGAAGGGAATCTTATGTGATCCTTCGCATCCAGGACGATGGCATCGGAATTCCGGAAGAAGAACTGCCCTTTATCTTTGAGCCGTTTTACCGGGTGGATAAATCGCGCTCCAAAAAAACCGGTGGCTATGGTTTGGGTTTGAGCCTGTGTAAGACGATTATGGGAGCCCACGGTGGTAAGATCGATATTGAAAGCAAGGATGGTTCCGGCACAACGGTATCGCTGTATTTTCAGGAGTTGAAAGGTTAGCTGCGTTAAAGATTGAAACCCGTTAGACGGTTAGACAGACCAACAAATCATTGCTCGTCTTTTTCACTCCCAATTTTGTCCAAATAGGCCTCAAACGCGGCTTTGCCCTCAGCTTGCCAATACTGCTTATAATATTCCCATTCCTTACTAAATTTTCCTGGTGGAGACATCTCAGACCCAGAAGGATGCCATTTTTTATGCCAGAAATCGCTGCGGTCTTTTTTCCAGCGGTCATGGATATGATGGCCGAATCCCCCGAAGATGAGCTTGGCTAAAACAACCATGCCAAAGGCTTGCCAGAACGTGATGGTTTTCAAGTCGAAGATGGCCGGCATGATCGTGTTCCAGATGATTTTTACCAGAATTGCGAAAACCAGCGCAAATGCCACGGCAAATAACAACCCAACCATCACGTGAGCGGCAATATGGAGCAGCTTGCTGCCTGGTTGGCCTGGAGTTTGGTCCTTATTATGATTGTGATGCATTTTCATTCCTCCTGAAATTCGTCTTCATCGCTTGTTAGAGTTTCTCGAATCTTATTTAATGCCCGAGATTTTCGTGCCAGAAGGGTTCCAATCGGAATCCCCCATTCTTTCGATATTTCAGCATAGGAGCGACCCTCAAATTCTGTTTCAATGATAATCGCCTTATCCTTATCATCCAAGGCGTCAATTGAGTTAAACATTTTATCTCTGAGTTCTTTGCGGTCCATCTGCCGTACCGGATTATAGGTATAATCATAAATGAGATCCGCTAACGATGCGGCACCGTATTCGGACACCGCACCTTCCATCGAAATCAGCTTGATTTTTCTTTTTCTTAACAAATCAACTATTCGGTTACGCAATGATTGATAAACATATGCGGATATGTTTTCAATCGGCACGGTGACATCGGCTCGGTTGAAAAGATTCAAGGCCACATCGTGCACGATGTCTTCACTGTCTCTTGCGGCGGTGTCTTCAATGCGTCGCTGAACATAGCGAATCAGTCGTATGCGTTCGGAGCGAAAAAAGTCAGATAATTTCTTGTGCTGTGATGGGCTACTCATTGTCATCTAGACGAATGATTTGTCCATTTATTGCAAAAAAAGCAACAAAAATAAAAGTTTGATAAATTCAGACAATCTGTTGTATAATATTAAATCAAATTGGGCACTTGCTTAGGACGGTCTGCAATTCCGGCTCATATTGTCGGCAATACAGGTATCGATTTAAATCATAATAAAGGGGGGTGGAATCTGGATTTAATCATAATTTCGATTACCGAAGAGGTAAAATAAAATGCAATCTGCCGAGAAAACAACCCAAAGCAATAATACGATTCTTTTGGTAGATGACGAAGAGATGGTCCTGGACATTGGTGTTCAGATGCTTAAACGATTAGGTTATAATGTCATGAAAGCAGAAAGCGGCACGGAAGCCATTAGCATCTTCCAGGAGAACAGGGAAACGATTGATGTTGTTATTCTTGATATTGTTATGCCGGATTTTAGCGGCAGTGAAACTATAGATGCAATCAAGGAGATCAATCCCAACGCTAAAATATTGCTCTCCAGTGGTTACGGCAGAGACGGTAAGACCAATGAGATTTTGCAGCGCTGTCATGGGTTCATCCAAAAGCCTTTTAGTATGAAAGAGCTTTCAGAAGCGGTTGCAGGAATAGTTGAGCATAATTGATTAGATGAGAAAAATGTTATTTTTAACTGACTAATTCGAACCTCCTGTCGAATTCTTGCCACCAGTTCAATCCCGCCAGATTTATTCCTTTTGTAATAATTGTTAGAGAGATCTCCTGCCGTGATTCTATTCATTTCTCAATGAAGAATTATAAGTCGGGTGGGGATTCTGCATCTGCCGGATTGTGTTATGAGTTACTTAATCCTTGAACTGCCATAGACTCTAAGTTATATATTTAAATTTCCAGCAAATAGTCGAAGAAATCCGAAATTAATTGAAATCTAAAGCCGCGAGATGGACTGGCTTCTCTTGGGTTATAGATCCGAAAAACCAGTTATATGCTTGGGAGGATGAGGTTGAAAGTATCGTTTATCTGGTTTGACATGGGATACACACTGGTTTACATGCAGCGGGAGCTCACATATCAACAGGTGTTGAATGCCTATGGCCATGACGTCTCCATTGAAGATCTTGAAAGAGAATTCCATTTGACAGATAAGTTATTTATGAGGGAATACCCCGGTGTATTTTTAAAAGATAGAGGGGTTTATATGCCCTGGTATTTGGGGATTCTGAATTATCGTCTCGGAATCAGTCTGGATGTTTGCAAGATCGATGATCACTGGCACGGAATCCAAAAGGAAGTTGAGAATTACTGGTTACCGTTTAAAGGTATTCACGATGCTTTAGCGGCACTAAAGAAGGATGCCGGAGGGTTAGGCGTTATCTCGAATTGGGATGACACTGCGCGGGATATTTTAGACGGCACCGAGCTTATCGATTATTTTGACCACATTATTATTTCCTCTGAAGTGGATTGTAAAAAGCCGAATCCCAGAATTTTTGAAATAGCCCTCGATAGAGCCGGCGTCAGTGCCGATCAATGCGTTTATGTTGGCGATAATTATTATGACGATGCTATCGGCAGCCGGGCTGTGGGCATGCAAGCGCTGATCATCAATCGGTTTGGCAAACTGGGCGTCGAGGAGATCGATGATTGCCCCATTATTCAACACATCTCACAAATTTGTGATCACATTGATATTTGCAGGAGTTTGTGAAAACGTTTTTAATTGAAAAGGGGGGTAGAATCATTAAATTGACTGTTATCGGTTGGTGGGGCGCATATCCGAACGCCAACGAAGCCACTGCCGGATACCTGCTGCAATCCGGGGAATCAAATATTTTACTTGACTGTGGATCCGGGGTGTTAGCGCTTTTGCAAAATTATATCGAACTGCAACATCTTGATGCCGTGGTGATATCCCATTATCACTGGGATCATATCGCCGATATCGGATGTTTGCAGTATGCCAACCGGGTATTATTGGATTTGGAAAAGCGACAAAAACCGCTTCAAATCTATGGCCACACCCAGGATGATCATTTTTCCAGATTGACTTATCTGACATACACTCAGGCTCAGGAGATTAGCGCAACCAGGAAATTAGAAATCGGGGATTTTATTTTCCAGTTCAGCCAGAATGTTCACCCTGATCCATGTTTGTCCATGCGAATCCAAAAAGATAACAAGGTCGTTGTGTATATCACCGATACCGAATGGAGTGATAATCTCATTGCAATCGCCCGCGATGCTGATTTGCTGTTGTGCGAATCGAGTCTATATGATGAGTTTCTGGGAATGATTCCAGGGCACTTAACCGCCGGGCAAGCCGGTGCCCTTGCTGCGGCCGCC
>JASFPE010000105.1:0-13035 GCA_050116155.1 Desulfobacterales bacterium | reverse complement strand
TCGGTGCCTATCTGATGGCCGGGGATGCCATTTCCAGGTCTGGAGATAATGATGATGATCCCTATGAAGTTGGTGCGCGCCTGTCTCTGAGCTTCTAATCTAAGACGGCATGCGCTGATTTCATCAGCCATCTTTAATTCGTAAAAAACCGGAAGGGGTAACCCTTCCGGTTTTTTTTATTCCTTAAATCGCGATTTTAAGTTGGTAAGATGGCTTTTTGTTTCATTAACCCCATCTACCACTTTTTTGAACCGCAGAATATCGAATGTCGAATATCGAACGTCGAAGGGTCAACTTCGAAATTCTGCGGTTCCTTGTTCGATATTCGATATTCAGAATTTTAAGTAGAATCGTAGTATGGGATTAGGAACGAAACCCAATACTAAGACTCCAGCTTCTTTCTCAGGATCTCATTGACCAGCTTTGGATTGGCTTTGCCGCGGGTTGCCTGCATCACCTGGCCGACGAAAAATCCCAATAATTTGGTTTTGCCATTTTTATAGGCCTTAACCTCCCTGGGGCAAGCGTCGATCACCTGAGAGACAATCTTTTCAACGGCCCCGCTATCCGTTATCTGGACCAGACCTTTTTCTTTGACGATGGTCTTGGGCGGTTTTCCGGATTGGGCCATCTCTTCGAATACGCCTTTGGCAATTTTGCCGCTGATGGTGTTATTTTCAATCAACTCCAGAAGCTGTGCGAGGTCACGGGCCGCTATGGGAGAATCTTCGATCGCCTTTCCCTGGGCGTTTAATAGCCCCAGCAGGGATCCCATGATCCAGTTGGAAACCGGTTTGGGATGGGGAAAACAAGCGACACAGTCTTCGAAATAGTCGGCCAGCTCCCGATCGGAGGTTAACAGCCCGGCATCGTATGATGGCAGGTTGTATGCGTCTATAAACCGCTTCCTTTTCTGGTCCGGCAATTCGGGAAGGCTCGATTTCACAGATTCGATCCATTCGTCATCGATGACCAGCGGCAGCAAATCCGGATCCGGAAAGTACCGGTAGTCATGGGCTTCTTCTTTGCCGCGCATGGAGGTGGTTTTATTATTCTGGGGATCCCAGAGGCGGGTTTCCTGAATCACCTCACCGCCTTCCAGTAGGGTTTCTTTTTGCCGGCTGATTTCATACTGCAAGGCTTTTTCAACATGCTTGAACGAGTTGAGGTTTTTGAGCTCCGTACGGGTACCGAAGGTTTCGGATCCTTGCGGCCGAATCGAAACATTGGCATCACATCGGAAACTGCCTTCTTCCAGATTGCCGTCGCAAATGCCGAGGTACCGCACGATGGCGCGCAATTGCCTGAGGTAGGCACCGGCTGCTTCGGGTGAGCGGATATCCGGCTCACTGACAATTTCAATCAGTGGTACCCCGGTGCGATTAAAATCCACCATGCTGATGGGTCTGTCCGGATCGTGGCCGAGTTTGCCAGCGTCTTCTTCCATATGAATACGGGTGATACCGATGCGTTGGCGGGTGCCGTTGATTTCAATCTCGATGTGGCCATTCTGTGCGATGGGCAGTTCGTATTGGGAGATCTGATAGCCTTTGGGCAGGTCCGGATAGAAATAATTTTTACGGGCAAACCGGCTCCTGCCGGATATCGTGCAATGGGTCGCGATGGCCATGCGCAGCGTGTAATCCACCACTTTTTTGTTGAGCACCGGAAGCACACCCGGCATTCCCAGGCACACCGGGCAGGTATGGGTGTTGGGCGGGGCCCCGAATGCAGTTGAGCATGCGCAAAAAATCTTGGTCTCTGTTTTTAACTGGGCATGCACTTCCAGCCCGATAACGGGTTCAAATTTCATGATAATACCTTATACAACTGATATTTGTACCTCACACCTCAGTGCGCAAAGTTTTATTAAGGTATTCAATAATGTATGATCGTGGCCGATTAGTCAAGCCTCATTCAAATGGGATTAATTCCTTGACGAAAATCGGTTTTCGTGAAAATAGTCAATTTTATCTCGAGCGAATATACGCCGAATACCACACTAAAATAATGGCTGAAACTAAAATATGGCAGACGAGATATTAGAATTCAGTAACCTGGAAAACTTCCTGCTGTTAAAAAACGGCAATTATCTATACAAAATCCCCTTTCGCAACGGTTATGCCGTTTTAAAGGTCTATTATGGCACCCGCAGCATGTGGCGTTACATCGGCGGTAGCGTCAGCAACTTCTTCGAAGGGCAAACCTCATTTATGCCGCGGGCCCGTATGGCGAATGAGCAACAATGCATGAAAATCTGGCGCGAGGCCGGCTTTCGCGTATTTGACACCTATGATGACGTCATTGTCAAAGGCTTGCCTGAAGGTGGATACATGCTCTTTGAGTATCTGCCCGCCTTAAAATTTACAGATTATTTCGGTAGCGCATCCGTGCCGCTTGAAGAACGATTGCACACCTACCGTCGATTTTTAAAGGAGTGGCATCGGCGTCATGATTTGGCCATAAAACGGCGGGAGCCGAGATTGGTACACGAGAACGGTGACATGAAACACGTGATGATCGTCGATGATCAATTCTTATTTTTTGATTTTGAGATGATCTATCGTTCCCGCCGACGGGTGAAGGAATTTGTTAGCCGGGAGATTTTGGCATATCTGAAGTCTTTGGGTAAAATTGTGGGACCGGAACTGTTTGCAGTGTTTTTAAAAGAGACCATTGATTGTTATCCGAATAGAGAGTTGCTAATTAATACCCATCGGATTATGTTCGCCCATCCGAATCTGATGATTCGCTGGGCGCGAGTTATAAACCGAAAATTTTATCCGAGAGCAGCTAAACCCTTTTCCAAACATAATGTGGCGCAACAGCTGAAAAAAATGCTGGAAGCCCATACGGATCAGGCTGGATGAAGACCTCCCTTGTACACCGGCTGAATGAAGCCCCACCCTTTGCTTTATCCGATGGGATGACGGCCGTTTGCCTTAGCCGCAGTCTTCGGGCAGAGGCAAAACATGGTATTTTCTTGGTTGAAACTTCGGGGAAAAAATGGGTCATCAAATGCTATCATCACAAACGAGGTCAACCGCAGCGTTTGCTGGGCAATCTGGGAAACTATCTCAGCGGGCGATCCGGGATTTCGCCACAACGTCGCTTTTGCAACGAAATGCAGAGCTTACAACTCTGGCGGGAGAACGGATTTGAAGTTTTTCGACAATCAGATGAACATCCGCCTATTTCTATTGATGGGCCGCATTTGGTATTTGAATATGTTCCCGGTCGGACGCTAAAGAATTTTTTCTTAGACCGTGAAATTCCTAAAGCAGATAAATTGTGTGCGTTTAAACGATTCCTTCCCGATTGGGGCAGGCGCCATTTTCTGGCTAACAAAACCAAGAATCGACTATTAATTCAAGAACACGCAACCTTTCAACATGTCTATATGCCCGCCGAAGACGGGCGATTCATTTTCTATGATTTTGAGGTCGTTTACACCCATCGTCACAGTTTGCCGAGCCTCATCGGCCGTGAGATTGCCGGATACGTGCGATCATTGCCGGCAGAAGATCTTGATGATTACCTGCGCATTTTAATCCGGGAGTACCCCCAACCGGAATTTTTGTATTATCCGTTTTATTATTTTTTTCGGCATCCAAATCCGGGTATCAGGTTTCTGAATGCCGTTGATCGCCGACTGTCACGCAACCGCCGGCAACAATCAAAATATAATATAGCCTTGCGAATTCAAGATTATCTCCGAAAAGATTAACGCAAACCATAAAATTGGAGGGGTAAGCATGAAAACATATACATGCATCTGGCTTTGGCTGCTGGTTGTCTTTGCACCTGTTGGGGATATACATGCCGAGCAACCGGCATCTTTGGGCAGAGAGGAATTCTCCTTTTTTCAATGGGGGCCGCTGCGCGGATTGGATACCGATGTGGGTGGCTGGGATATTCATCTCGGTGGCCAGCTGGCAGGCGATGCAATTTACTATGATAGTGACAATGCGAAAGACAGCGGGCTGCGATGGGAAACTGTCAATGCGTTGCTCTTAGGTAACTATGAAAGCAAATATTTTTTTCACATCGAGCCTGATTTTTTGGGAATCGATACCACAGACAATTTATACGAAGCCTGGGTCGGCTGGATGGTTCATCCTGCCTTCAGGATTAAAGCCGGTCAGGTCAAGGTGGCGTTGAATACCGAGTTTGCCACCCGCTCCGAGAATTTTCCATCTGTTGATTATGGTTTCAGTTCCTATCTGGATGGGCGCTACGATCTCGGGGTGCAAATTGACGGATCACTGTGGTCGAAGCTGCTTTGGTATGAAGCATCCGGGGTATGGGGAGAAGGATTCGATCTGGACGGCAATCGCAAAACCGAGCCGCAATTTTCCATTCGGACGGTTATTTCCCCCTTGATGGGTGTTGGATGGGAGTGGTTAAAAGGTACGTTCGTGGGGGCGAGTTTTGCCTACAGCCCGGATTACGATGATGAAATTTTTTTAGCCACGCCCTTGAGAAATACGGTGTTTGCCACCACTGATCTGGACGGTAAATCGGCCCACTGGATACACGCTGAAGCCGGCTGGTCCGGAGGACCATTTCGCATGAGCATTGAACGGGTCGAGGGCGCGGTGAATGACGTAAAGGTCAGCGGGGGCGGCGAAGAAGATTTTGATCAACTGACCTCATGGTCTGCCTATGGATCATGGTATATCACCGGGCAACGGGTGCGCTGGGACCGGGGTCGCTGGCTGCCGCCGAAGGTGAACGCCGGGCCGCAGGATAAGCGCCAGATTTTTGATTTTTTAAGCTTTCTAGACCCCCTGGGGTGTCTGGAAATAGCCTTTCGCTATTCCAATGCCGACATCGATCGCAGCCTTTTTAATTTCGGGTTGACCAGTTATGGCGTCTCCACCCAGGAGGTGCGGACCGCCACGTTAAACCTGAACTGGTATCCTGAAGACGGGTTGGCGATTTCAGGCGGCTGGGTGAAAACCATCGCCGATCAAGAACTCGGTACCTTGGGTGATACCGATCGAGATTCTTCATTTTTCCTCAGGACCATCCTGACATTTTGAATAATAATCAAAAAAATGCCGCATAATGAATTTAACGGTGGGTTTGTTGACATGATAATTTTCACGACCTTCGGCAAAATAAGTCTGACCGCTTAATGGCTGATAAATGGTGGCCATCTCAAATGCCGGAAAATAAAAGACATTTTCATGTCGGCCGGTAAATTCATCGGCTACGGCACGCAGCGTCGATTTCGAATTGCAGCTGGCACTGATCACATCCAGGTCCTGCCGGAAAGTTGCCCAAAGATTCACGGGTGATACGGTCATCAGCAGCTGACATTCCGGATTGTATTTGGCCATGATGGCATGGATGCGCTCGAGGTTTTCCAGATTTTCGGCATAGCGGCTTACCCTGAATTTATAGCGGCGCATGTCGCCGCCTTCTCTGACATAGGGTCCGGACGGCAGGCTGATGACCGATTGATCGATGCGATCCTGCCAGATTTCCGTTAAGCCCAGGGTCAGAATAAGGACCTCGGCCCGTTCCAGGGCGCGCCGTGAATGCTCGAGGTGGCTGCCAAAATCCGATTCGGCTTCTGCCATACTGTCATAAATGATGGTTCGGCGATATGGGTCCTGAACCTTTCCCGATTGGGGTGCAATCCACCAGCGTAAATCCGGCTGCCAGGTTTCAAAAGTGTACTCGAATATCTGGCGCAGGCAAAATGTACTGTAAACCCTTTCCCAGGCCGCACTGGCATGAATTGCGGCTGGATGATGAGTTTCTTCGGAAATGTAATTGTACTCTCGCTGCAAAAGCCTGCGCTTGATTTCCCGGGCAAAGCAGGATCCCATGGAGGCAATCGGTGTTTTGCGGGTGATCGATAATTGCGGTTTGTCCGGTAGCGGATAGATCCCATCTATGGGTGGATTATCAAAAGAGCCCGGCCATACCTGCCAGGTCTCGAATTTGTGCAAGGGATGGACATCTGAGCGTGACATGGCTGTATCCTCTTAATTTCTTAATATTTATCATACTTATAACAAAATAGCCTGCCGATGAAAAGCCGGAATTCACACAACGGAATTTTATTTGACACGCGGATTGCATACTCATATATTTTAAAATTCGTGCATAAGATTTTTTCACGGTATTATACCCGATATAAAGGTAAAAGCTATTTTTTCCCCCTCCCTTTGATCCCTCCCGCCAAGGGAGGGAAACGAATAGTCCTCCCCCTTGACGGGGGAGGCCCGGTGGGGGTGAAATAAGATGGACAAAATCATTACCCTTATTATTGTATTTAGAACTATTTGCATATAAACGCAGGAGGGAGCAGTTTGGAAGGCCATCGCTTGAATTGGAGGTTGAATGCGGATACTAGCGCTTTATTTCGGACATGATGCCAATTGTACGCTGCTGGAGGATGGTGAGCCGACGGTGGTGCTGGAAAAGGAACGCCTTTCGCGCATAAAACATGATCAGGGGTATATGGATCTTGATGCCATCCTGGAAGCGTATCGGTGGAATCCGGAATCCATTGATATTATTGTGATTAATCCATATATTCGACCAACTTTAGATGGAGAACCGTATGAATGGATGCTCCAGGGTGATACCTATCAGACAAATCCCGAATATGAACAGGCGGGCTGGATGGGAACGGTTGACCGCCGCTACAGTAGGCATCGGATCATGCTGTTTGATCGCTGGTATGATTGCTATGCGGTGGATCATCATCTGGCCCATGTGGCCGGTGCTCTGTTTACCTCGCCGTTTGAAGAAGCCGGTATTTTGACGGCAGACGGCAGCGGTGACGGCCGCAACTGCGCCCTGGCTTATGGAAATGGCAATAAAATTAATAACATCGAATACGGCTGGGGTCATGAAGGACCCGGTCGGATGCAGCTCAATATCGGACGTACCTGGGCGTCCATCGGCGAATATAATTTTGGAATGAAACGCCTGGAAGGCGCAGGCAAACTCATGGGACTGGCCAGCTATGGCACCCCCTGCGAAGATATCATCGAGACACTGAAACAGCAGATGTTGTATCACCCGTTTTCTCCATTTCCACGGGATCCATCCGGCCGTGTCAATGTTACCGAACTGGATCCTAAGAGCAAATTTGCCCAGGATATTTGCGCATCGTTGCAACAGCTCACTACGGATTATTATATTGCGGCTGCAAAGCGAATGAGGGAGTGGCAACCGGTCCGGCGCTTAATTATGACCGGTGGGTGCTCCATGAATTGCATTGCCAATACCGCCATCCATCAAAGCGGCCTGTATGACAAGACCTGGGTACCGGCCCAGCCCCATGATGGTGGCTTGAGCCTGGGGGCGGCGCTGTTTGTATGGCATCATATCCTGGATCGGCCCAGGACACCGCGGGCCTGGAGCCCGTATCTGGGAACGGATGCCGGTAATATCAGCGAAGACATTATCGTGGATATTATTCGGTTTCTTGAAGATGGAAAAAGCGTTGGGCTATGCTACGGTCGTGCGGAATCGGGTCCCCGCGCGCTGGGTCATCGCAGCATTCTGCTAGATCCGCGCCTTTCCAACGGAAAAGATATATTAAATCAGCATGTTAAGTACCGTGAGTGGTATCGGCCATTTGCACCCATGACGCTTGACAATTATGGGGTTCCCAGTAAATACATGTCCTATATTGTTCCCACCAATGAAACCGAAGTTCCCGCGATTACCCATGTAGACGGCACCAGCCGACCGCAGATCGTAGAAGACGGCGATGATCCGTTTATTCTCGAGCTATTAACCCGCTGGCGGGATAAAACCGGCTGCAATCTCATCCTGAACACGTCGTTTAACTGCCAGGAACCGCTGGTGGATACTGTGGCGCAAGCCCGGTCCACCTGGAAGCGAACCGGCCTGGATGTGCTCGTATCGCCAGAGGGTATCGAAACTGAAAAAACAACGCCATATGAATTGAGATCGAATCCGGATCAATTTCCAGCCATTTCTTGACAAACTGGCCCGATTTTTTTTATAAATTATAGGTTCATAATTGGAACTCAGGAGCTTCGTTCCATTATTCCATTTCCAGAAAATATCCAGAGCCTCGAAGAATTGATAAATTTTAATTTGGTTATAGAAAATCCGAGACCTTAATGATGGAAGCCTTATATGGCCCGAAATTCGACCTATAATATTTTAATGTATTCCCATGACACCTATGGTCTCGGGCACATCCGTCGATCAATGGCGATTGCCGCTCATTTATTGGCCCCCCGCATTAACATCCTTATTTTAACCGGTTCACCCATTGCGGGTCGATTTGCATTTCCCGAACAAATCGATTTTGTTCGGATTCCCGGAATGATAAAAATGACCAACGAAGAATATCTTCCGCTTTCCATTAAGATCAATGCCAGGCATGCTTTAGATATTCGGAAGAATATCATCACGGCCACCGCCAAGACATTTCAACCCCATCTGTTCATCGTCGACAAGGAGCCCTTCGGACTGAAAAGAGAGATTCTGCCCACGCTGCAGTGGCTGCGACGCTGTCGCCCGACGACCAGAACCATATTGGGCCTGCGTGATATTATGGACGATGCAGATACGATCAAAAAAGATTGGCACAGAAAAGGAGTTTATAAGATTTTAGAAGAACTCTACAGTGAGATATGGATTTACGGAATTCAGGAATTTTACGATCCCATATCTGAATACAGTGTTTCTGAAGCCGTCAGACCCAAAATGCATTTTACCGGCTATATCCCGCGCAAAATTCCAGGCAAAGACGCCGTCAAGAATCTGAGAAAAGAGCTCAATTTGAGAACCGATGAGAAACTGGTGGTGGTAACCACCGGTGGGGGCGGCGATGGCTGGGCGGTCATGGATAACTATCTGTCCATGCTGGAATCTGCCGATCATCTTCCATTCAAGAGTCTTCTGATTACCGGTCCGTTTATGCCCAAAAACAAAAGAAGAAAGGTATTTAAGCGGGCCCGGCGACTCGGGGTGCGAACCTATCATTTTTATCGGCAAATGGAAAAGGCCTTTGCCGCCGCAGACCTTGTCGTGTGCATGGGGGGGTACAATACCTTATGTGAAATTCTCAGCCAGGGAACCCTCAGTCTGGTTATTCCACGGGAAGCACCTCGCAAGGAACAACTTATCCGCGCTCAGGCATTCGAGCACCAAAAACTGGTCGACTATATCCCCTTGTCCGAACTGAATGCCGATATGTTGTCAAAACGAATTTTTGCCCTGCTTGACAACCCCCAACCATATCACCAAGCCATTTCCCAATTTCGTCTTACCGGTATCGAAACCATGCAACAACGCTTGCAGGATTTCAGGTATAAAAAATCATGAGCGCCTCAGATCGCCCGCTTTTAGGGATGGTCCTCAAAGGATATCCTCGGATCTCAGAAACCTTTATCTCCAACGAAATACTTCTTCTCGAAAAACTCGGTTTCAACATTCATCTTTTTTCCATGCGCCGGGGAAGAGAAAACTTTACCCACCCAAGCGTGCAACACATCCACGCCCGGGTCGATTATTTGCCCGAAACCCTGCTGCAAGGGTTGCCGAAATTTTTGTATCATAATGCGCAGCTGGCTCTGAAAATTCCCCGCACCTATGGGGCCGCCTTAAAAACGGCATACAGAAGATTTTTGCGAACACACAAATCGGCAACACTCAAACATCTCTTTCAAGCCGGATATCTGGTGCACCATTTATTACCGAATGGTCGGGTGACGCATTTGCATGCTCACTTTGCGCATTCACCAACATCTGTGGCGATGTTTGCCAGCCAACTAAGTGGGCTTCCCTTTAGTTTTACGGCCCATGCCAAGGATATATACACCTCGGATCCCCGCCAACTGAGAGAAAAGCTGGGACTGGCAAAATTCATTGTGACCTGTACGGAACATAACAGGCAGTATCTGGCAAATTTATTCGAAGATAGACCGATATCCATCCATCATGTATATCATGGAATTGATACGGAGTTATTTGGCGGCCAAAGTGAATGCAACTCGGATCCTCAAGCGCCGTTTCATATTCTTACGATTGCACGCCTCATCGAAAAAAAAGGATTGCCAATTGTTTATAAGGCATTGAAATTACTTTATGATCGAGGAATTCGCTTCCAGCATACCCTCATCGGCGACGGCGAAGATCGCCAGCAACTCTTAGCGTTTGTCCAAGAATTAGGGCTTTCATCGGTAACCCAATGGCTTGGCACCCTGCCGCATGATCGGGTTTTGGATTATTATCGCCGGGCCGATCTGTTCGTATTGGGGTGCCAGGTGGCCGCCAATGGTGATAGAGACGGAATCCCCAATGTGTTTTTGGAGAGTATGGCCATGGGGGTGCCGGTGGTGACCACCAATATTTCTGCTATTCCTGAATTGGTGGAAAATGAGAAGACAGGCCTTCTGATTCCACCCGGTCAGCCCGACCAGCTGGCAGATGCTATGGTGAGAATGTTGACAGACCGGGATTTACGGAATCGCATCATCCCTGCCGCCAGACAGCGCGTCATGCAAGATTTTAATAACAAAGTGCTTATACGTGATCTAGGGGATATCTTTAATAGGGAAGGCATAGGGCTCAGGGAATAGGCATGGGGCTAAGGGCATGGGGCTTGGGGCTGGAGGCATGGAGCATGGGGCAAACGACGGGGAGTTTGGGACGAAAGGAAGTAATCATGGACAACGGGATAAACAGTTTCTTAAATTCAATAGTTAGATGGATTAAAGGATGAATTTTTAACTTTGATGCATGGGGGATTTAATGGCCAATAAATTTAGATTTCAGAATTTGAAAATTTGGCAATTTGCAATTGAGATTGCAGATGATCTTTTTGATATAGCCGATGAACTTGAGCGAAAGAAATTATATCGTTTTGCCGAGCAGATGCGTGCTTCAGGAATGTCTATGTCGAATAATATTGCAGAAGGTTCTGGTTCTTCGTCGAAAAAGGATTTCAATAATTTCCTTAACATTGCCCGTAGATCTGCCTTTGAAAATGCTAACATTCTAATTATTTTAGAGAGAAGAAGCTTGATTGATGCGGCCCGGCTCGATAAACTTTTAACCGATTTAAATATTTTATGCCGACAAATTACGAACTTCAGAAAAACGCTGAAATAAAGCTATGCCTATTACTCCATGCCCCAAGCCCTCTGCACCCAGCCAACTTAGGATTTTATTTTATACTCCTTTCAAACCCCTGGGACACGGGCATCCTTCCGGTGATCTGATCACCGCAAGGGGACTGATTGAATACCTGGCGGGACAAGGTCATCAGGTGCTTCCGGCAAGTTCTCTGCGGTGCCGCTGGATTTATTGGAAACCATGGCTTTGGCCCAAAGTTATGTGGGAAAGGCGACGGCTCAGCCGTCAGTTTTCACAAGACCATCCAGACCTCTGGTTCACCTATCATTCCTATTACAAGGCCCCGGATGTATTGGGTCCTGTCGTTGCGCAAAGGCTCGATATCCCATATGTTATTTTCCAGGGAATTTACTCCACCAAAAGAAGAAAGAAAATCAAGACCCGCATCGGGTTTTATTTAAATAGAAACAGCATCCATGCGGCGCAGCATGTATTCACCAATAAACAGATTGATCTGCTGAATTTAAAGCGTTTAATTTCTGAGGAGAAAATAAGCTATATCCGTCCAGGCCTGGTTACGGATGATTTTTGTTTTGACGGCAATGCCCGCCGTCAATTGCGCCAGCAATGGCATGTTGGTGATGATCCGGTGGTATTGTCGGCTGCTATGTTCCGGCCGGGTGTAAAAACCGAAGGTCTGAGCTGGGTTATCCGGACCTGCGGGAAGCTTCGCCGAAGGGGCCATAAGCTATGGCTGGTAATTGCCGGCGATGGGAAAGAGAAAAATAAGCTTCACTACTTGGCCGAAGACCAGATGGCCGACCGGTTTCGTTTTGTGGGACATTTGCCCCGCGCTGAGATGTATCGATTCTACAGTGCCGGAGATGTTTTTGTTTTTCCCGGGATTCAGGAATCCCTGGGGATGGTATATCTTGAGGCACAGTCATGCGGGCTTCCGGTGGTTGCCTTTGATAATGCCGGAGTACCCGAAGCCATCCGGAACGGAAAGACCGGACTGTTGGTTCCGATGTATGCTTTGGACCAGTTTGCAGATGCCATTGCGCGTATTATCAGCAATCCGGACTTGCGTTATGAGATGGGTAAGGCCGCACAGGCTTATGTCAGAGAAACCCACGATTTAAATGAAAATTATCGAAAACTTGGGATTATTCTCAATAATATAGTTGAAAATTCACCTAAAATAGTTTCTTGATGATTGCTAAAAACAAAATCACTCGCTTCGGCCTCATTCGGCATGCGGAAACGGTGTGGAATCGGGGAAAAAAGATCCAGGGTCAAACCGATTCGCCGCTTACCCGGCGGGGTATTTCACAGGCTGAAAAATGGGGTCGGGTGTTGAATGAAATTAAATGGGATCGGATAATAACCAGCGATATCGGCCGAGCGATTGAAACTGCCGGAAGAATCAATCGAAAACTTCAGGTTGCCATATATTCGGATCCGGGACTCAGGGAGCAGGACTGGGGACAATGGACGGGCAAAACATTAAACGAGATTGAACAAGAGGATCCGCAATTTTTTGCTGCACAAATTAGAGCCGGATGGATGTTTTGTCCCCCGCAGGGTGAAACTCGGCTAAACCTATGGGAACGAGGTCACCAGGCGCTCGTGAGCATGGCCGCCAGACGGCCTGGAGAGACCATATTGGTCGTCACCCATGAAGGGATCATTAAAAGTCTAATTTACCGCCTCAGTGGCCGAAAATTTACGGGGTCTGAACCGCCGATGATCAAATCCTTTCATCTGCATTGGCTCATTCACAACGGACAGGCGCTAAAGCTTGAAAAACTGAATGCCATGTCGCTCGGTTAGAAAGGAAACAGATAACCGCTGAGCCGGCAAACCGGTAAAATTCCTATCATGAAAATCATGATTTACTGTCAGCACGTTCTGGGCGTCGGACATCTGTTCAGAACGATCGAAATTTGC
>JASFPE010000104.1:0-13056 GCA_050116155.1 Desulfobacterales bacterium | reverse complement strand
CGGTGGTGGTGGTTTGAATTCTTTCGCGCAACAGATCTTTGTCTTGTATGATATCTGATGGCGGCGGAGTGAAATTGCGCAGCACACACACCGGTAAACCGGCACTGCTGCCCGGTGTGTAGACTGAAAATTCGGCAGCCGCGTTCAAACGTGCAACCCGTTTGGAATCCTGCTGCCAGGCAGCCAGGCCCTTGCGCCACAGCTCTGCCTGTTTGCGAGCGAATTGCTCCGGCCCCAATCCCTGGCTAAGAGCCTCCTGCTGGTTGATCCAGGGAAGAAAATCATCGGGGTGCAATTGCGGAAAATTCAACAATAGGTTCGGCAAATCCCCTTTGGGATCTATTGCGATGATGGGAATGTTATCAATCAATGCTTCTTCGAGCAGCGCAATGCCAAGGCCTGTTTTGCCGCTACCGGTCATTCCGATGATCACCGCATGGGTGGTGAGGTCCTTGGAATCATAAAGAAGAAGTTCATCCAGTTGCTTTCGCGAGCTCATATCATAAGTCTTGCCAAGGTAAAATGTGCCGAGCTTTTCATATGCATTCATGAGTCAGTCTCTATATCGATTTATAAAATCAAGGTGTGAAATCCCACCATAACAAAAGATCCGCCAAATTGAAATCCTTTGTAATTGTGATATACTTAAATAAAACTATTAGATGAACATTGAGGAATTAGAAAAAGGAGTTTTTATGGAATCGGCAGAGGAAAAAAAGCCCATAGAAAACGATTTGCCAGATAATATCAGGACGGAAGTGTCCTCTTTTCCCAGTATGCCGCAAGCAGCGGTTAAGTTGAGGACTGTTCTCAAAGAAGATGATGTTTCAATAACTGAAATAGAAAATATTTTGCGTCAAGACCCGGGACTTTCCACCAATGTTCTCAGGTTAGCGAATTCTGCTCATTTTGGCCTATCATCAAAAGTCGGATCTTTGAAGCAAGCAGTTATGTTATTGGGCGTAAAGCGTTTTGAGCAAATTGCAATCAGTGCTTGTATGAACAAAACTATGGATAAAGCTGTAGAAGGCTATGACTTATCCCCTGGAGAGCTCTGGCTGCATTCTATTGTAGTATCAACTACTGCGGAAGCGTTGGCAAAGTATTTTAAAATTCCTGATAAGAATGATGTTTTTACCCCGGCTCTACTCCATGATATGGGAAAATTGATTTTGGGCAAATTTGTAAAAAAAGAGTCGAAACATATCAAAAGCATTGTTGCCACGGGCGAATCTTTGGTCAGAGCCGAATATATGGTCCTTGGAACCGATCATGCTGAAATCGGTGCACTGATCTTAAACAAATGGTCGTTTCCCGTTGATATTGTGAATGCTGTTCGCTGGCACCACGATCCAGATCATATATCCACAACAGAAAAACGCCTGAAGGATCCAAGCATGCAATCAGACATCGTCTACCTATCTAACCTAATCTTTCAATCAGATGGTAAAAGCGATTCAGTCGGCGAAAAGTTTGCCACACCATCACCTGAAGTGCTCAAACGCCTGGGAATTAAATCAGATCAATATAGAACAATGGCTGAAAAAGCCCATAATTGGAAGAAGGAATTATCTGATACGCTATCCTTTGAATAAAATAAGTTAGAAGTGGTTTCAAAACCCCATTTAGTGTCCGATGGCTCCCTTGTCCCGCAAATTGAAGTGCTAATTAATCGCGGCAAGATGCCGCTCCCACAGTATAGATTGAAGATTAACGGATTAACCTAATGATGGCTAAAAAAGTAGTGTGGGTGGCTTCCAGCCACGAGGTGTACGACTTCGTGTAGCTCCGCTTTCAATTCGCGGGACGCCTTGCTATCGAACACAATCTGAGGTTTTGAAACCACTTATAGTTTCCATTCAATAAGCCGATGCCCTTCACGAGCTAGATCACGAAAAAAGCATATCTCTAAGCCCTGATCAATTACCGTTGCATTTGTTCCGCAGTCCAGATCTGCAGACAGGAATTAATTTGCCGGCTTGACGAATATTACGAAAATACTTATTAGACATGAAAGACAAAACTATTTGATCTTTGATCCTCAACTATAATTGTCGGCAAAAGAAGGGCAAGCATGCAGCAGGATCGAATTAAATGGAACCAAAAATATAAGAAAAAAAAATATCCTCGTGAACCTGCTCAGATCGTGAGGGATTATTTTTCATTGGCGAAAATAGGGAAAGCCCTGGATATTGGTGCCGGCAATGGACGTAATTCAATTTTCTTGGCCAAACAGGGATTCTCAGTCGAGGCCGTTGATATCTCTGATATCGGCCTGGCCGAATTTGCCGGTCAGAATCCAAACATTTATGCCATTTGCGCAGATCTGGATACTTTTGAGATACCCAAAAACAGATATGATCTGATCGTCAATATTAACTATTTGAATCGGCGATTGTTTCCATATATTTATGAAGGGCTCGGGACAGAAGGTCTTTTGATTTTTGAAACGTTCCTGGAGTCTGAAGTGGATAAAGCGAATCAACCCACTTGCCGCGATTATCTATTACGCAAGAATGAACTGTTACATGCATTTTTGTCTCTCAGGATTCTATACTACCGGGAAGAAAGGAAAACCGAGCAAAACGAATCCAGCCCGGTTGCTACCCTGGTTGGTATCAAAACTTCGGGAGATTTTTAAACTCTATAAGTCGGGTAATCTATTGTGGAAGATTTTCAAGGATATCATTCGGAGTGGAATTTGGGTTGTCCCGGGGGTTGGGAATATCAACGCATGGCCCAGGTGCGGGGAAAGTTATGCTGGCAGCGGGTAAAAAAAGTCACCGGAATTGACATCGAACTGGATTTTGAGCATCCTATCTTAAACCCCGTTCCATTATTCATCGATATGTTGCTTCGTGCTCACCGGATGAAGTTCCCTCGAGAAAAACCGTTTGTCCTGCTTGTGGCCGAAGAGGAAACCCTGGACAAGGTGACAGAGAATATTAACCTGGTGGCGTCTCTAAACCGTCTGGAAGGCATAAATGCCGTCCTGACCTGTCCCCAGGAATTGGAAGAAAAAGGTGGTAACGTCATTTACAACGGACAGAAGGTCACGGTTATATTTCTGGATATTAACAATAATGTTCTTTTGAAAATAGCAAAAAAGCATAATATCGAACCCTTATTGTCCGCGATCAAAAAGGGCATTGTCGTCAATCCCAGAGGTATGGAACCTGTAGGTGCCAAAGGCGTCTTCGAGGCTGTGACCGGAGATTTAAGCTCCCATCTATCGCCTTCCACTGTAAAATATACTCCCTGGACCCGCTTGTTTTATGCTCGCAAAACCACCGGGCCGGAAGGGGAAGCAATCAAGGATCTGGTGGAATGGGTCCGAGATCATTGGGAAGGGATTATACTAAAACCGGTTTACGGCTATTCCGGCAAGGGTATTTTCGTCGGACCCCAGAGTGATACGCGGGATGAAGATATTCGAATTGCCCTGGAGGACGAACCCTATATTGTGCAGGCTTTTATCTCTAAAAAACTCTGGGCCGAAGAATACCCATGGTTAGATCTGCAAAATAAAATGGTGAGGCTAAAGCAATGGCAAACGGATTTTCGCTGTTTTGTTAACGATGGGGGACTTATCGGCTTTTTAGCCCGTTTCGGGGGCATACCCACCAATGTGGGGGCCGGAGGTGGCGGACAGGCTGTGGCCATTCTCAAAACAGATATTTCGGTTGGGGAAGCTGCGCGTAGAATCAACCATGCGATCATTGAACTGGGATTTTCCACCGTAATGGAGATTCAGCAAGAAGTAGACGAAAAGGGCCTTGAATTGAAGCATACCTACCTGAAAGGACCGACCCCCACTACGCTAAGACCCCGGATTATCAGCTCAAGCCAGCTGACCGGTCTGCGGGAATACAGTGCCAATCTCTGGTCTGATTTGTTAAAGCTTGAAAAATGGTGGCGTGAGGGCAAATTAAACGAATTGGTTCAGATGGGTGAAGGCGAGGAAGAGATCGCCCGCTTGCAATTTTGGGGAGGTTCGCCTGCGCTGATTGCTTCCGATGGCCTTTTTAGCTTTGGTGCGGATTTGATGACGACTGAATAGAAAAAGAATATGCCTGGATCCAATAACGAAACGCATATCGAATTTGCTGATCGCTATTTCGGCTATCTGGCCGAGCGTTTTCCGGTGATGTGTGCCAGCGATGAATTCCATTTCCTTCCCCGGGCCGAAAATGCCCGCAAACACTATGCAACTCTGGATAACCTCGATGCGGATGCTATTTCAGAAACACTGGATCAACTCAAAAAACTGCAGAATAAATTGTCGGCATTCAGGACAGAAGATGATGATCTGGAGAAATGTCTGGACCTGGAATTACTAGAGGCAAATATCGCAGGGTTTCTCATTGAATTCGAACGAAAACGATCCTGGCAATACAATCCCTTGCTCTACTTAAAGATCGCCTTTATCGGGCTGGATCATGCCCAAAACAAACCCTCGGATCATGTTGATGAGACCACTGAAAGGACGATTGCCAGGTTGTCTCAGATTCCCCGCATCCTGAAACAGGGTATGAACAACTTAGATTCCGTACCGAATGATTATTATGAAGCCTCCTTGCACATGATAGATGACTGTCGGCAATATCTTGAAGCAATATATATAAGTTTTGCTGAATTCTTTTCAAAAACGCACCTGACCGAGTTTTCCCGAAAGCTGGAGCATGCAGTTTCCAGCCTGGAATCGTTTAACATGTTTTTAAGCCGAATAACGCCGGTATCGGACCAACAATTCGGCGGCGATACGCTTGAAGCCACATTAAGAGATCATTTTCTATCCGTTCGCAGTGTAGATGATATCTTTCAGATTGCCGTAAACGACTGGAAGGATAATTTAAGTAAATTAAAGCAGTTAGCATCAAAATTAAATCCCGGCAAACCCTGGCAGGAACTGTATCACCATTATTTTCCATCTGGCGTTGGCGAAATGAATACGGTTTCGCTGTACGCACAGGAAATTGAAAAATTGAAGTTATTCTTCCAAGCGCAGGGTTTCGACGATGCGGCCCTGAATTCGCCTGTAGAAGTATCTGCAACGCCAATTTATTTAAGGTCGGTGCGGGCGGCAGCCTCATTTGCGGCCGCATTTACCTCGGACATCAGGGAAAAGAGTTTTTTTTACATCACAACACGCTTTTCCCAGCAGAAAGGTGACCGGGCAGACGCTCTGCTTAAAAAGCGAATTCATCGCGAATATAAACCGCTGACTGCTCATGAAACCATCCCCGGCCATCATTTTCTGGATTCAATCCGCAGGCAGCTGAAAAATCCGATTCGACGTCAAATTGAATCGCCGCTTTTTTATGAGGGGTGGGCCTCATATTCAGAGTCGCTGCTAAGCGAATACGAATATATGACTGATCCGATGGACAGGCTGGTTGATCTTAAACGAAATCTGTGGCGTTCTGCACGCTGTCAAATCGATGCAGGGCTCACCACCGGCAGAATTACGGAAACGGCTGCCATGGAACTGTTGAAGACATGCAGTTTTTCTGCGCCGGAGGCCCGGCGCCAGATAGATCGTTTTCGTTTGAACCCCGGTTATCAGGTGTGCTACAGTCTCGGAAGTCACGAGTTCAAGCAATTAAAAGCAAAGCACGCACCCAAAATGGGTAATCAGCGTTTTTATGAGTGTTTATTGGATGGGGGAGAACTTCCATTTCATTTACTGGATCTGAGATTACAAAAGTTAACCCGAATAAACCAGAAAAGTTCGAAGTGATCTAAGGTTATCAAAGTGATCTAAAGTGTGAAGTGAACTAAAGTGATCTAAAGTTAAGGAGTCGCTACGCTTCATCTTTTCAAATAAAATAGACCCGCCGCAGGCGTACCACAACTTTAGTCACTTTAGTTCACTTTAGTCACTTTCAACTATTAACTTGAGCCTAATAGTTTCGTTTTAAGAAATAAAAGCTCAAAAATACTTATAAGAGACTAATTGAGGACTAATCCGTGGAAGAATTTAACGGCTATCATTCGGAATGGAATCTCGGGAGTCCCGGCGGCTGGGATTATCAGCGACTCACGCAAATCATCGGCAAGGCGGTCTGGGAAAAACTCAATAAAATTCAGGCGTTTGACTTAGAATTGGACTTTGACGACCCGCTGTTTTCACCGGTTGACGGCTTTGCGGATTTGCTGGTCGATTCACACCGCCTCCGCGAAGGCAACAGTCCCGGGCTCATCGCCGTTGTGGCGGAAGAAGAAACCCTCGAGGACGTTACCGAAAATAAAAACTTTGCGACAATTCTCAGCGATATCGATGGGATCACCGGAGCCCTCATGGCGCCGCAAGAATTGGAATTGAGCGCAGGCATGGTGTGCTGGCGCGGGCAGCAGGTTTCAACCATTTTTATGGACTTCAATACGGACGTTCTGCTCAAACTGCACCGTAAGCATAACCTGACTCCGCTGATACAGGCAGTGCGCGAGCATCGCGTCATTAATCCGCGCGGCACCGAGCCATTTAACGTCAAGAGCATGTTTGAAGTGGTCAGCGGTTCTCAAAAGGATCGGTTTCATGCAGAGATCGTTCGCCGGACACCCTGGACGCGCCAGTTTTATGCGCGGCAAACCACCGGTCCGGGCGGGGAACCCATTGACGATCTGGTGGAGTGGACCCGAAAACACTGGAATGATCTGGTCCTGAAACCCGAACGAGGGTATTCAGGCCATGGAGTGCGGGTGGGCAGGGTCAATGATGATGTAGATGAAGCTATTAGTCTGGCGCTAAAGCTTGGGGATTACATTGTTCAGGAAAAAATCCCGCTGTCATTATGGGCTGAAGAATTTCCGGTTGTAGAAGAAGGACAAATCCATCTGAAGGCCAACCAGACAGATTTTCGCTGTTTGATGGGTCCCAGGGGCATGCTCGGATTTGTCGGCCGCTTTGGCGGAGTCCCCACCAATGTCGGCAGCGGCGGAGGATTTCAGCCCCTGGCCGTTCTGCGGTCGGAGGTAAGTGTCAGGGATGCAGTGCATCGCATGAATGATACGATCATGGATATGGATACCGACGATCTTTTGCAGGTTGTTGAAGAACGGGATAAAATGGCAATGGATTGCGAGTTCACCTATCTGCTGGGTCCCGTGAGGATTGCGCTGAGACCCCGGCTGATTACCCGCGGTCAGATCAAAGCTCTCCGACGTTACGGCGAAAAACTGTGGGCCGATTGCCTTACGCTTGAGAACATGTGGCTGGCCGGGGAGCTTGATGAATATGTCAACATCGAAGAAGAAGAACTCGAAATAGCGCGTATGAATCCATGGGGCGGTTCAGCCGCCATCATTGCCTCAGATGGGTTGTTTGATTTTGGGGCTGCACCGAATACTTAATATACGGGAACAGATGCTCGATACTTGATTCCTGATACTCGATAATTCAAACTCCCTTCACAGACTGTGTTGTAATTGGCAAAACTTCGCATTTTGCAGGTTTTGTCATTCCGGTCCCGGATCAAGTCCGGGATGACGGCCCCGGAATCCATCTTGATTGCAAGACCTCAGACACCTGGATGCCGGATCAAGCCTGTCCTCAACTTGATTGGGGGCCCGGCATGACACTCGGAATTATCATTTTTCTTAGTGCATTCTAGGCACTAAAAAAACAGGAGGCATCATGAGCATTGACGTTGATCCGGATTGGTGGAAGACCATGTTTGATGAGGTCTACCTTATCACGGATGCACGTTCGGTCTGCGACGAAACGCTCACCTGTCGGGAAGTGGATGTCATCTGCGAATTATTGCCGTTGAATTCCAGTCATCGAATACTGGATCTTTGCGGCGGACACGGCAGACATACATTTGAATTGTATAAGCGCGGTTTTACCGATTGCACGGTTTTGGATTATTCCAGGACACTGATCGATCTTGCTCAAACGGAAGCTGCCGAAAACAACTTTGCAATCGAGTTCATTCAATGCGATGCCCGAAATATGGAACTGCCTTCAAATACGTTTGACCATGTGATCATCATGGGAAATTCTCTGGGCTATATTCAGGCCCCTGATGCCGATTCAGATATTATCACTGAAGCTTTTCGTGTTTTGCAATCGGGAGGCTGGATGCTGGTAGATGTTACCGACGGCAATGTGGTGAAAAATTCATTCAGTCCCAATTCATGGCACGAAATAGGAGAGCAAACCGTGGTTTGCCGACAGCGGGAATTGAGTGGAAATATTGTCAACGTCCGCGAAATGGTGATCGATAAACAAAAAGGCCTGGTCCGGGACCGGTGCTATGCCGTGCGGTTGTATGATTCGGAAAGTTTACGGCTGCTTCTCCAAAATGTCGGATTCAGTAGTACCGACGTATACACAGATTTCTCGCCCCACCAGGCTGAAGGTGATTTTGGTTTCATGAACAATCGCATGATCGGTGTCGGGCAGAAAACGTAACTTGTCACTGGAAAAAGCCTTTCCCATCACCGGCAAATCTGTTATTTCCCTATGTCTATGCGTACCTGTACTTAGCAAGGGCAAGTTTCTTTATTTGCCCTATATCAAACAAGGAGAGAAAAAATGAATCTAAATCGGCCGAATGCAAATGATGCGCTTCAGACAAGAAACAGATCTCGGGATATCGCTCCCCAATCCGGTATTTGTAGCAGGTGTTTGGATGGTTGTAAGGGAAATTGCGACATGTTCAAAGCCACCTTCCGGGGACGGGAACTTCTTTACCCGGAGCCTTTTGGCAGTGTTACCGCCGGTGCAGACAAAAACTATCCGGTGGATTACTCGCACTTGAATATTATGGGGTATGCCCTTGGTGCCAAGGGGATTGAAGCCGATCCCGATAGGGCTACATTTCCGAACGTCGATACCGAAACTTCATACGGTGTTACCCATAAGGTAAAGATGAAAGTGCCGATATTCACAGGTGCCCTCGGCAGCACGGATATTGCACGCAAAAATTGGAAACATTTTGCCGTCGGAGCCGCTATCAGCGGGATCAGTTTGGTGTGCGGAGAAAATGTTTGCGGGATCGATCCCGAACTAGAATTTGGTGATAACGGTCTGATCAAAAAGTCGCCGGAAATGGATCGTCGTATCGAGGAATATCGGCGATATCACGAGGGGTATGGCGATATCCTCGTTCAGATGAATGTAGAGGATACCCGCAATGGGGTGGCGGAATATGTCATTGAAAAGCATGGGGTGGAAACCATTGAATTGAAATGGGGCCAGGGAGCCAAGTGTATCGGAGGAGAAATCAAAGTTAACTCTCTGGAGCGCGCCATTGAATTGAAAAAACGGGGTTATATCGTGACCCCGGACCCGGAAGACCCTGCGCACCAGGCAGCGTTTAAGGCCGGACCCTTGAAACAATTTGAACGGCACTCGCGTCTCGGTTTCGTGGATCAAGAAAGTTTCATGAACGAGGTGGAACGCTTGCGCAACTTAGGTGCCAGACGCATCACCCTGAAGACCGGCGCATATCCAATGAGAGAGCTTGCCATGGCGATCCGCTGGTCCAGTGATGCCGATATTGATTTGCTGACGATTGATGGCGCACCCGGCGGTACCGGAATGAGTCCCTGGCGAATGATGAGCGAATGGGGCGTTCCCTCTATTTACCTGCATTCCATGGCTTTTGAATTAAGCCAACGTCTTGCCGAGCGCGGCAAGCGCGTCCCGGACCTCGCTTTTGCGGGGGGGTTTTCCTCCGAGGACCATGTTTTCAAAGCCCTTGCCCTGGGCGCACCGTATTGCAAAGCGGTATGCATGGGCCGGGCACTGATGATTCCGGGCATGGTCGGCAAGAACGCTGAACGCTGGTTGCGAGACGAAGAAGGCGGTCTGCCGCCGACGGTATCGAAATTCGGATTTACAAAAGAAGAAATCTTTATGAATTACGAAGTTCTGAAGGCAAAATACGGGGCGGAGGTCGACAAACTGCCTTTGGGTGCAATCGGACTCTATAATGTGGTCGATAAAATTAAAGTGGGGCTGCAGCAGCTAATGGCCGGATCTCGCAACTGGAAAGTGGGCTATATCAGTCGAGACGACATATTCTCCTTGACAATGGAATGTGCCAAAATCACCGGCACCAATTATGTTATGGATGCATACCGGCAGGAAGCTTTAGAGATCATCGAAGGCTAGATCTTTAAAATGGGCAGTTTTTGGCGCATTGACGCAATTGAAGGAGGTAAGAAATGTCAGACAATATTTTAAAAAAGATCCTGGCAAGAGATCCGGAGGAAAAAGAGTTTCACCAGGCTGTGCAAGAGTTCATTGACAGCATAAAGCCGGTTTTAGAACGCCACCCTGAATATCGCCAGCTCGGTGTTCTGGAGCGCATTACCGAACCCGAACGGATAATCATGTTTCGGGTGCCGTGGATGGATGACGAAAGATATGTACGTGTCAATCGTGGATACCAGATAGAAATGAACAGTGCCCTCGGGCCTTTCAAGGGAGCGCTGAGATTTCATCCGTCGGTCAATCTCAGCATTCTTAAATTTTTAGCCTTTGAACAAACATTTAAAAATGCCTTGACCACACTCCCCATGGGAGGAGCTCAGGGTGGATCCGATTTTGAGCCCAAAGGAAAATCAGATGATGAGATCATGCGGTTCTGCCAGAGCTTTATGAGCGAACTGTCCCATCATATCGGTCAGGATACCGATATCCCTGACGGTGGTTTAGGAGTGGGGGCCAGGGAAATCGGTTATCTCTTTGGCATGTATAAAAAGCAACGCAATGAATTCGCCGGTGTATTGACCGGCAAAGGATTGCAGTGGGGCGGCAGTCATATTCGTCCCCAGGCAACCGGATACGGGGTCGTCTATTTTGCGGCAGAGATGCTCGCCACGCAGAATCAAACCCTCGAGGGTAAAACCTGTCTGCTATCCGGATCCGGAAACGTGGCCCAGCATACTGCTGAAAAAATTATCGAACTGGGTGGCAAAGTTCTGACCCTCTCCGATTCATCCGGCTATATCTATGATTCGGAAGGTATCGATAAAAACAAACTGGATTTCGTCAAGCGCCTAAAAAACATCAAACGCGGAAGAATCAATGAATATGTAGATAAATATTCTGAAACGGTTTACACGGAAGCCGACGCTTCACTTGAATACAATCCTTTGTGGAATCAAAGGGCCGATTGTGCATTTCCCTGTGCCGTAGAAAACGAAATAGGGGAGAATGATGCCTACAACCTGATCAACAATGGCCTCAAATTGATTTGCGAGGGCGCCGACATGCCGTCATCGCCTGAGGCCATCAAAATCTTTTTGGATAAAAAGCTTCTCTATGCACCGGGCAAAGCCGCCAATGCAGGCGGAGTAGCGGTTTCCGGTTTGGAAATGGCTCAGAACAGAATGCTCCTGAACTGGTCCGCAGAGGAAGTCGATCGTCGTCTGAAAACCATTATGAGAAACATCCATCAAAATTGTCTCGATGTCGCTGCGCGCTACGACGCACCCGGTAACTATCTGGCAGGCGCCAACATTGCCGGATTTGTGAGGGTCGTCAATGCCTTACTGGATCAAGGGTTGGTATAAAATCCAAAATCCAAAATCAGAAATCCAAAATCGAAGGCTTGTCAGACCGAAATATATTGTGTATATGTATCCGGCCAATGATTGGAAAAAGCTGCGCGCAATTTTGTACTCTCAGGAGGAATATTCATGGATAACTTAAAATTAATCGAAGCTTTAACAGACATTATGGAGCCTGAAAGGGTGCTCTCTTCTGGCATGGACCTTGCGCTTTACAGTTATGACGCATCCGTTGATAAGGCCAAACCGGATGTGGTGGTACTGCCCAATTCCACCGAGGAAGTTTCCAAAGTGATGGCATTCGCCTTTAAGGAGAAGATTCCCATCCTGGGACGCGGATCCGGCACAAATTTGACGGGTGGAACAATTCCCGTCAAAGGAGGTATTGTTGTCCACTTCTCACGAATGAACCGGATTCTCGAGATCGACATCCCCAACCGCACAGCCACCGTTCAACCCGGGGTAATCACGTTGGATTTGCAGACCGCGGTACTGAAAAAAGGCTTCGTCTACCAACCGGACCCGGCCAGTCAAAAAGTTTCCACCATCGGCGGCAACATTGCAGAAAATGCGGGAGGTCCCCACTGTCTTAAATACGGCGTGACTTCAAATCATATCCTGGGTCTGGAAATCGTGCTGAACGACGGCACGGTGGTCTGGACCGGCGGGAAGTCACGGGATAATCCCGGCTATGACATAACCGGTCTTTTTGTAGGTTGCGAAGGAACCCTTGGACTGGTCACCCAGGCGATTTTAAAACTGGAGCGTGCACCCGAAGCAGTCAAAACCATGCTGGCTATTTTCGACACCATTCAGGATGGCGCCAATACGGTTTCGGCGATCATTGCCGAAGGTATTGTGCCGGCCACCTTGGAGATGATGGACAGCACGGTGATGCGTGCAGTGGAAGAAAGCGCCAAGGTGGGATATCCTATGGATGCTGCAGCAGTGCTGATCATCGAACTTGACGGTATGCCTGAAGGGATGGAGGAAAAAGCCCTGAAAATCATAGGGATTTGCAAGCAGAACAATGTCAGGGAGGTGAAACTGGCCAAAGATGATGCTGAAAGAGAGGGCCTCTGGGCAGGTCGTAAAGGAGCCTTCGGCGCCATGGGCCGGCTGGCCCCCAGTTATCTGTGTTGCGACGGCACGGTGCCCCGTACCAAACTTCCCGAGGTTCTCAGCCAGGTTATGGATATCGGCAAGAAATACAATATAGTCATCGGCAATGTCTTTCATGCAGGCGATGGCAACCTTCACCCTCTGATTCTGTTTGACGAAAGAAAACCCGGCGAGACAGAAAAGGTTCTCAAAGCATCTTCGGAAATCCTCAAGCTATGTGCGGATGCCGGTGGAACCATCAGCGGTGAACATGGCGTCGGACTGGAAAAGCTCAAGGAGACATCCCTTATTTTTTGCGAAAGTGATCTGGCATTCGGGCGTGCCATCAAAAAAGTCTTTGATCCGGAGGACATAGTGAATCCGGGCAAGATGATGCCGGAGACGGTGTGAGTACCATCTCTTTCCTTC
>JASFPE010000103.1:0-13124 GCA_050116155.1 Desulfobacterales bacterium | reverse complement strand
AATTGACAAAACCGCTATACAGGATTAAGCACATACCTGGAAGAATTTTAGGTAGGAAAATAGTTTAATATTATAAAAACAGTTTCATTCTTTGACCTGATCACGTCCATATTGTCAAGCAGAAAAAGGCTATCAAATGAAGATCTATGAATCTATAACCGTAGGACAAATACTAGAAAGAGGTGCCGCTGAGGTTCCTGATAAAATCGTTGTTGTGGATGGGAACCAGCGGAAATCCTATAAAGAACTCAACGCGATGGCCGATGCACTGGCCGCCCGTCTGACTGAAATCGGGTTCAAAAAGGGCGACCGTGCCGCCATTTTTATGAAAAATTCGATTGAGCTCATGGTGGCGTTCTATGCCCTCCAAAAGTTGGGCGTTATCGTGGCATGGGTAAATCCCCTGTATCGCAAAAACGAGGCCGAATTCATCCTCAAAAATTCAGAAGCCAAATGGGTGCTTATTTTCAAGGAGTGGGATGGTTACAATTATTTTGATGATATTCTGAACCTTAAAAAGGAGCTTCCGGAACTCGAAGTTATTATTCTGGCTGAAGATGGCCAGGGCCAGGGCGTGTATTCGTTATACAGCCTAATCGAGCAGGGCAGGGATGAGGCATTTTCAGCTGTCGATATCAATCCGCAAGAAGAGCTATCCATGCTGTTGTATACTTCCGGAACCACGGGTAACCCCAAGGGAGCCATGATTACCCATTATGCGGCGGTTCGGGCGGGATGGGAATATTCGGTGGGTGTTCAAGCCAGCTCGGAGGATATATTTATCGGCTTTTTGCCCATGAGTCATTCCTATGGGTGTGGCTCTATCCTGATCCAGCCCATATTGCTGCAAGCGACCGTGGTTCTGATGGATAAGTTCGAGGTCGAAAAGGCCTTTCAACTCATCGAGCAGGAAAAGATAACCCTGCAACTCGGGGCGCCGCCCCACTACATCCTCGAGCTCAACCACGACAGGCGGCCAGACTATGATCTCAGTTCCCTGAGAGCCGGCCTGATTGCCGGAATGATCGCACCGGAGGGTTTGATCACCCGCGTGGAAGAAGAGATGGGGATCTATCTGACATCCTTTTGGGGGGCATCCGAAGTGGGTCCTGGTCTGGGGACCATGTGCCCCTATCCGTCGCCGTTGGATATTCGGGAACAATATATTGGCCAAGCGGTTCCCGATACGGAGATGCGAGTTGTGGATCCCTTGACTCACAAAGAACTGGAAGACGGGCAGATCGGAGAGTTAACGCTGAGGGGATGGCATTTAATGAAAGGCTACTGGAAAAATCCCGAGGAGACCCGCAAGCAGATCGTCGATGGGTGGTTGTTTATGGGAGACCTGGCATCCAGAGAAAAAGATGGCTATTTTAAAATTTACGGACGCACAAAAGATTTAATCAATCGCGGCGGGTATAAAATTAATCCCTATGAACTCGAATGCCTGCTGGTTGACCATCCTAAAATCGAACAGGTCTGCATGGTGGCCACTCCCAATCCGATTTTGGGCGAATCGATTTGTGCCTGTGTGATCCCGAAATCGAATCAGACCATTACGCTGAAAGAAGTTCGCGATTTAATGCAAGATAAAGTCGCCCCCCATAAGCTGCCCGATGAGCTTTGCATCATGGATGATTTTCCCAAGCTGTCCGGTGGCGTGAAGATCAAAAAATTCGGCGAAGGCGGGCTGGCGCAATTAGCCGAAAAAGACGATACGCGGCAACGCTTTCGAAAGTAGTATCCACGGCTAAGAAATTTCTCCATTATCTTTGGCTCCAGTGGCCGGAATCCGTTTGTTGGAAAGACGCGTTAAACTGGTGAATCTTTGCGTTTCATGTTTTTCATTGCTGCGCTAATCCATCAGAATTGAAGGCAACCAGAGGCTCAACGCCGGAATAAAAGTAATCAGGATCAGCGTAATCAAGTTAGCCAGCAGAAACGGCGCTGCGGCCTTGAAGATGGTTCCGATCTGGAGTTTGGAGATGGCAGAGCAAACATTGAGGCACATGCCCACCGGCGGGGTGACCAATCCCATGGCCAGACCGGATATCAGGATGACGCCAAACTGAATTCCGTCAATGCCCAATATTTTCATGACCGGGAGAAAGACCGGTGTGAGCAGCAATATGGCCGGACTTACGTCCACGAAAGTGCCCACAAGCAATATGATGATGAGAACCACGAACAGGATGACAAACACCGGAAGCTCCAATCCGCTGACGAACATGGCCAGGGTCTGGGGGATGCGTTCCAGGGCCAGGATCCAGACGTACAGCTTGGATAGAGCGATAATGATCATGACCGTAGCGCTGGTCTGAATGGAATCGCGCAGCAGCTTGGGAATGGCCTTTAAATCCAGTTCGCGGATCAATACCAGACCAATGATGAAAGCATATAGTACGCCCAATCCAGAGGATTCCGTGGCCGTGGCAAGCCCGAACACCACGGCACCCACCACCAATATCGGCATAATAAGTGCCGGAAAGGCCCTGAGCGTCAGGGCGACTTTTTTCCGGCCCGTATGCCTTAGCTCTTCCTTGGGATATTTCTCGTAGTAGGATACGATCATCGTAATGGCCAGCATCAGCACGCCGATCATAACACCTGGAATTAATCCCCCCAGGAAAAGCCGGCCAACGCTTTCTTCAGAAACGTAGGCGTAAATAACCATCGGAACGCTGGGCGGAATGATCATGCCCATTGTGGACGAAGCCACGGTGATGCCGCTGGAAAATTGGGGGGTGTATCCTTTCTTGGTCATTTCCGGGATCAGTACTGCGCCCACGGAGGCGGTATCTGAGACGGAAGATCCGGAAATGCCGCCGAAAATCATACTGGCGATGACATTCACCAAACCCAGGCCGCCTCGAAAACGCCCGACAAACAGCAGGCTGAAATCGATCAAGCGCGTTGTAATGCCGCCGGAATTCATCAGCAGCCCCATAAAAATGAACAGGGGCATGGCGATCATGGCGTATGAATTCATGCCGGCGTATAATCTGGCGGGAAGGATGGACAGCAGTTCCGGATGCACCACGGCGAAATAAGCCAAGCCGGACAGACCGAGCGAATAGGCGATGGGCACGCCCAGCAGCAGGAACACAAGCAGACTGACAAGGAGTATCAGCATTCCTGGTCCTCCGGCACGGGCCATTCACCGCGAATAGTCAGAATGATATTTACCAGACAATAGAAAATCACCAGACTACATCCCACCGGGATGCTGATTTGCATGATCCATTCCGGGATCCTCATGACGGGCGATTCATTGCCGCCGACCTTGCTGATCCAGGCCGCGCTGTAGTAGATCATCACTCCATTGAGAAAAGCCACCAGCAGATGCACCAAAACGTCCGCAACTCTTTGAAGCGGTACCGGCAGCAATTTCACCACAAAATTGATATTGATGTGCTGCCTTCGTCGAATTGCCGCGGCCGCCCCGATGGCCGTTGTGTAGATAAAAAGACTTTCCATGGCTTCGTTGCCGCCCAACACTGCTTGATTAAATCCATAGCGCAATAACACCTGTAAAATGGTAATCAATAAAATTGCGGTGAAAAAGGAAGCAATGACTGCGTCAAGAATAACCGTCAATGTATATGCTATTTTCTGCAGCATTTTCTGTCTTACCCGTTCGATCTTGGCCGTCAGCCACCCTGGCGGTGCGGTTTTTTCGAACAAGCGGGCGCCTCCCGCACAGAGCCGGCGGAAGACGCCGCGAATGCATCATTTGCCCTTGGCAATCTTCTGGGCCGCCTTGATATCGTCCCAGGTAAAGAAGCCGTCATCCACATACAGCTGCCAAACGGGTTTAGCTGCTTCGGCGAACTTGGCCGTGTCTTGCGATGAAAGTGCATTGGTTTTCAGTTTTGTTTTCAGCAAATTGAGGTAATTGTTTTCGGAATTAAGCCAGACGGTGTCGCTGTAAATCATGGTCGCCTTGGCCGAAGCGTTAAAGATGTTTTTCAGATCGTCGGGCAGTTTATTATACCAGTCCGGATTCACGTATAAGGGGTCGGGGTGGATTTGCCAGTTTACGACCGACAGATACTTCTGCGCTTCGTAAAACTTCATGTCCACCGTATTGGAAAAGGGATTTTCCTGACCGTCGACCACGTTGGATTTCAGAGCCATGTATGTTTCCGTGTACGCCACCATCTGTGGATTGGCACCCAGTGTTTTGAAGGTTTTGATGGTCATGTCGATGGGTGGAGTCCGCATCTTAAGGCCCTTCAGATCTTCAGGATTAGTAATGGGCCGGACGTTGTTGGTAATGTTACGGAAGCCACCGGCCACGCTGCACGCCGGAATGTAAAAACCGTTTTTCATGGCGCCCTCGTTGACCTTTTGCCCGAATTCGCCTCGCATGAGTTTCAGCACCTGGTCAGTGTTGTCGAAGAAGAAAGGCAGCGTATAAAGCAGATACATTTTATTGGCCCGCTCAAACAAGCCGCCGCGGCAGCCCTGCAGGGCGCCGGTTTTGACCATATCCAACACTTCGGCTTCCTTGCCCAGCACGCCGGAGGTGTAAAGTTCAACCTTGAGCCTTCCGCCCGAAGCCTCTTCCACCAAATCCTTGAAATAATACATGGACACGGATCTTGGGTGTGTGTCGGATTGGGAATTGTGATACTTGAACACGAATTCTTCGGCTGCCTGTGCCTGACCGGTCGAAAGGGTCAGTGCCAGCGCTGCCAGTGCAAATAGCCCAACCACCATAAATTTTTTCATGACGATTCCTCCTTTCCTTATATTAAGGTGTTTTTCGGAAGGAGCGCCTCATACGCTCCTCAGTTATTACTTGAGTCGGTCGACGTCGATCACGTCCATGTCGCTGAACGTCTGGTTGTCTCCGACCATTCCCCATATAAAAGAGTAGTCTGACGTGCCGGCGCCGGCGTGGATGGACCAGCTCGGCGAAATCACGGCTTCTTCGTTGCGCATCACGATATGACGAGTGCGTTCCGGTTCCCCCATTAAGTGAAACAGGACGGCGTCCGGCTTCAAATCGTAATAAAAGTAGACTTCCATTCGACGAGCATGCGTATGGCAGGGCGGCAGGCTGTTCCAGACATTGCCGGGCTCCACCACGGTTACGCCCATGACCAGGTTGGCACTCTGGACGCCATCGGGATGGATGTATTTGTTAAGCACGCGCAGGTTGCTTTGTTCGGACGTCCCGATACGATTCGATTCCGCTTCATCCATCGTGACCTTTTGTGCGGGATAGGCCATGTGAGCCGGTCCGCTTAGGAGATAAAAGCGAGCTGGTTCGTCGGGATTTTGGCTGGAAAAAACCACTTCCTTCACGCCTTGACCCACGTACAATCCGTCCTTCTTGGCCAACTCATAGATTGTACCGTCAACCTTAACGGAACCGGCCGGGCCGACATTAATCACACCCAGCTCCCGGCGTTGCAGAAAATAATCTGTGCCCAGTTCCTTGCCGCCTTCAAGTGCCAAAGGCTTATCGGGACAGATTCCACCCACAATCATACGGTCGATATAACTATAGGTCAGGTTTACCGATCCGGGGGTGAACAGGTTTTGCACCAGGAATTCCTCCCGCATGCGTTCGGTGGTGAAAGATTCGAAATCCCTTGGGTTGGCTGGTTGTCGAATATCCATGGTGTTCTCCTTAGCGTGTGGTTGTTTTTTTTAAAAAGAGCCGTTACATGGCCAAATAGCCGCCGTCTATAAAAATGACTTGACCGGAGATGTAGGCAGATGCTTCAGACGCCAAAAAAACGGCTAAGCCGGCCAGATCTTCAGGGTCTGCCCATCGACCCAGAGGGATGCGTGATGATATGGCCTTGAATCGCTCCGGATTGTTTTGAATCGCTTCGGTCATCTCGGTTTTCACCCAGCCCGGCCCAATAGCGTTGACACGAATACCGTATTTCGCAAAATCGTTGCACATGGACTTGGTCAACTGGGTCAGCCCGCCTTTTGTGGCAGCATATGCCGGTACGGTGACGCCGCCAAATACGGCGATCAGAGAAGATGTATTGACGATCGAGCCTTTGATTCCCTTTTGAATCATATGCCGGGCAACAGCCTGGGAAAGTAGAAACGGGCCCGTCAGATTGACCTTGATCATATTTTCCCACTCATCTATCGGAAAATCCTCTGCAGGCGCGCGATGGATCATGCCGGCGTTATTGAATAAAAAATCAATTTTGCCGGTTTCATTTAGAACTGACGTTACAAGATTAGAGATGCTATCTGGTTGGGCCATGTCCACTTGAAAAGGAATCGCAGCCAGGCCGGATGTCGTCATCCCGGCCGCGGTTTTCTCCAATTTCTCCATATTCCGGCCAGCCAGGGCAACTTTGGCGCCCGCTTCGGCCAATCCCCTCGCCATTCCCTTGCCGATCCCGGAGCCGGCACCGGTCACCAAACCGCATTTCCCTTTGAGACTAAATCGATCCATTATCATGCGTATTCTCCTGTGTTCTATCGGCGGCCCAGGGATCCGGATATCAAGGCCGCGTATTTTTTTGTAGCCGCTATTTCCGGTTCTATGCCTCGATCGTCTTTGATATATGCTGGAAAGGTAACGCTAATCGCGCAAACCACCTCTTCGTTAAAACCGAATACAGGTGCGGCGACGCACATGATGCCTCGAGTGATTTCTTCGTTATCCAGGGCGTATCCCCGATCTCGAATCAAGGCCTGTTCCTGTTTGAAGGCTTCTGGGTCTGTAATGGTCTTGTCTGTTATGGTTTCGAGCGGGGTTTTTAATAATTGCTCCACAATATCTTCAGATGAATACGCCAACAGCGCTTTGCCCAAAGCTGTACAATGCAGAGGAAAAGTCTTGCCGATCTCGGAAAACAGTTTGATGCCGAAATCCCTGGACTCAATCTTGTCCACGTAAACGCCCACGGAACCATCAAAGACGCCCAAATGGGTCGTATGATCGGTTTCCATGTGCAGCTTCAACAGATGTGGCCGAACGTGGTCACGTAAACGAAAATGAGACATAACCTCAGCACCCAGGGCAGCCAGTCGCAAACTGCCGAAATATTTTTTCGTTTCCGGATTAAAGCTTAAGTACCCCAGCTCGTTCAGATCTTTTAGAATCCGATGCACGGACGACTTTGGCAAATCCAAGGACGCTACGATTTCCGAATACGTCACGCCCTTATCCTGCCCCTTGACGACCGTCTCGATGATTGAAAACACTTTATATAAAGGATTCATAAACGTTGGCCTTTGTGAGTCTCAAGATGGATCTTGAATTAATTCTAAAATGGTGTGTATTAACTATTGCTCCATATATGAAACTTTTATCCATTTATGGAGCATATGCCCCAACATCATCGATGTCAAGAGAAAATAGGGCTTCCCCTGATTTTTAATACCTCCAGATTTTTCTTTCAAATTTCTTAACACTATTATTTTAATGGTTGATAATATTGCACTTGACAAAGTTAGGTCATTATGAATACAAAGTTCCATACTTAGAAATTAGTTCTAAATATGGAACTATTTTTAGAAAAATTTCCTTTCCAGTGAACACTGTCGAGAAAGCCTTCCTCATTTTGGTTATTTTAACCGAGAAAAAGCGGATCTGAACAGCAGCCATAAGCAAGGAGTCGGTCGGAATAATGATTTTTCGTTTCATGAGGGAGATTAAAACCGTTTTGACGTGCGCATATACCTTGGGAGACACAATTTTTCGTTTACTGTATTTAGTTAATTGTGATATTTCGAGGTGTCGCAGGAGGCTGGTTGTTAACTCAATTTGTTAACCCTAAACAATAAGGAGGTATAGGCAATGAAAAAGCTAGTGGTAATTTCGTTAACCGTAGGCATGTTGGCATTTGGTTTATCGGCTTATGCGGCTGATAAGATGGTGATCAAATCAAGCGACGTGCATGGCGAAGGCTACCCGACGGTGGAAGCCATCAAGTACATGGGAGAACTGCTGGACAAATGGACCAATGGCCGTCTGACCATTCAGGTGTATGGGTCCATGCAACTGGGCGGTGAGAAAGAGGCATTGGAGCAGACGCAGGTCGGCGCCCTGGAGATGACGCGTGTCAGTGTCGGTGTCGTGGGGCCGATTGTAGATGAATTCAACGCATTTAACCTGCCATTTGTTTTCCGCAGCGCCCAGCACATGTATGATGTCACCGATGGCCAGATCGGCACCGAACTGTTGAACAGACTGGAGAAGGGCGGGCTGATCGGGCTCGGCTACATGGATGCCGGCTCGCGCTCATTCTATAACAAAGTTCGCCCCATCATGCAGCCCGCAGACCTCAAAGGCTTGAAGATCCGGGTGATGCAGAACCCGATTTTTGTGGAAATGGTCAATTCAATGGGTGGAAACGGTACTCCCGTTGCCTTCAATGAGCTTTACACGGCCTTGCAAACCGGTGTTGTGGACGGTGCGGAAAACAACCCGCCGACCATTATCGAGCACAAACATTACGAGGTCACCAAGTACTACAGTCTGACCCAGCATTTAATGGTGCCGGAGATTTTCGTTTTCTCCAAAAAGGTCTGGGACAAACTTTCCCCGATGGACCAGCAGCTGATTCGCAAGGCATCGGCGCTGTGCGTCGTCAAGGAGCGTGAGCTCTGGAAAGCAAAAGAGGAGAAGGCTTTTGCAGAACTCAAAAAAATTGGCTACAGTATAAACGGGAATCTTGACAAGGAGCCCTTTATCAAGGCCACGGCACCTGTGCGTGCCAAGTTCGGCGGCAAGTATTCCGATCTGATCAAACAAATTCAGGCTGTAAAATAGAATAAATCCACAGAAGCAAACCAGAATGGGCTGGTGTAAATCTGAGTCCGATTATGCCGGCCCTCTTTTTCCCGGAGAGTGTTATGACAAACGGTTATGTAAAATTGATGGACATACTCTACTTTATTTGTGTGTTGATTGCTTCTGTTGCGCTGGCGATCATGAGTGTGATCATCTCCTGGGGAGTGTTTACACGCTACGTCCTGGGCTCCGGATCGTTCTGGCCGGAACCGATTTCGATTTTTCTGGCAATCCAGCTTACGTTTTATGGCGCCGCGGCGTGCTACCGGGCCGGCACCCATATCCGGCTGAGGATGTTCACGGATCTCCTGCCTCCAGCGTTGCACAAATGGCAAAGCAAATTGGTGGATCTATTGATGACCGGGATCTGTCTTTTCATGGTCATCTGGGGTGGCAGCCTAGTGAAAACGACCTATTTTCAATCTTATCCGGAGTTTCAATATATTCGAGTGGGTGTGGCTTACTCCGCAATTCCGATCGGAGGTTTGATTACATTGTTGTTTGTGATTGAAAAAGCGTTTAATCTATCGTCTTCCAACGTCGCCAAGGAGGGTTAAATCAAGTGGGTGGAACATTTGGACCGTTACTTCTGATTGGGGGCATGCTGTTGCTGGTGGTCGTTGGGGTGCCCATTGCCTATGCCATCGGGATCGCTTCGCTGATTACCGCGCTGGTTATCGGAATTCCTCTGGAAGCCATTTTGTTGAAGGTGTCTGACGGCGTCGACAATTTTTCACTGCTGGCAATTCCCTTCTTCGTGTTCGCCGGTGCGTTGATGGCCGAAGGTGGCATGGCCTGGCGACTGGTCAATTTCGCCAATATTTTTGTGGGTTTTATCCGCGGTGGTCTTGCCATGGTGAATGTCCTGGCTTCGATGTTTTTCGGCGGAATTTCCGGATCGTCGATCGCGGATGTTTCCTCAATCGGCTCGATCCTGATACCAATGATGAAAAAGGAGGGGTATGACGACGAATTCTCCGTCAACATCACGATCACATCGGGAACCCAGGGGATTGTTATCCCTCCAAGCCACAACGCTGTGATCTATTCGTATGCGGCCGGGGGAGCGGTTTCCATCGCCCAGCTTTTTCTGGCGGGATTCATCCCGGGTGTTATGATCGGGTTGTCCCTTATGATACTGTCCTTCATCATGGCGACCAGACGAAACTATCCAAAGGGACGAATGGTACCGTTGCGGGAGGCAATAAAAACCTCGGGCCAGGCGTTTATGGGCTTAGTTACCGTCATCATTATTGTGGGGGGCGTCATCGGCGGTATCTTTACGGCAACAGAATCGGCATCCGTGGCGGTGATCTATGCCTTTCTCGTGACCCTGTTCGTGTATCGCGACTTCAAATTTCGACAGCTCCCGCAGTTGTTCCATGGCGTGATCAAGACGGTGTGCATCGTGATGATTCTGATCGGTTTTGCTTCCGGGTTTGCTTACCTGATGGCGCTCATGCAGGTACCGGCCAAGGCGACCCATTTTTTCCTCAGCATATCAACCAATAAATATGTGGTCCTGGCCTTGATCAATATTATGTTGCTGATCCTGGGGACGATTATGGACATGGCGCCGTTGCTCCTGATCTGCACACCTATCCTTTTGCCGGTGGTAACGTCTTTCGGGATTGATCCGGTCCATTTCGGCATCATCATGATGCTGAACCTGTCGATCGGGCTGGTCACCCCGCCCGTAGGATCGACGCTCTTTGTCGGCTGTGCCATCGGGAAAGTCTCCATCGAACGGGTCTCCCGTAAGCTGTGGCCGTTTTGGCTCTCGATGTTCGTGATCCTGATGCTGGTGACGTATTTCCCAATGATTTCAATGTGGATCCCCCTGCTTGCCCGATGATTCTGCGCGCTGTGGGGAAGATTGAAACCATTGTTGCCGGACAAGGTGCCAGGGGATCAAATTGGGTTTAGCGCATAAAAAGACCACCGTTGACATCGATGGTTTCACCATTCACGAAATCGTTATCGATGAAATATTTTATCGTCCGGGCGATGTGAATGGGCTCCCCATTTTTTTTGAGGGGATTTCCATCGCGCCAGGCCTCCAACTGCTCCGGGGAGGAGAATTTATCATGAAAGGGCGTTATTATCACTCCCGGAGCCACTGCATTTACCCGAATGGCGGGAGCCAGCTCTTTTGCAATCCCCCGGGTAAAAGAATCCAGAGCAGCCTTTGAGGCACCATAAACGGTGGCCGTTGGTGCTCCGGTTCGCATGGCTACCGAAGAAATGTTGATAATACATGGATCATTGCCCTTTTCAAGAAGCGGGATGCACAAAGAGGTCACCATCATGGCTGAAAAAGTGTTCAGGGCAAAAATTTCTTCCATCAACTGCCATTCGTATTCCCGCACACTCTGTCTTTTAATGAGGCCACCTGCATTGTTGACCAAAACATCAAGTTTACCCCTCTTTTCGGAAATGGCTTTAACCAGATCCATGCACCCGGATTCCGTAGACAAATCTGCCTGCAGTAAATATGCTTTTCCGTCTAGCCTTTCAACGTCTGCGGCGACGTTTGCAGCCGCTTCATTGGAGGCGTTATAATGAATAAAAATTTCGTTTTCTTTGGCCAGATGACGGGCTGTTTCAGCGCCAATTCCGGTGCTGGCACCTGTGATGAGAATTACTTTCGGCATGTCTTTCTCCTTTATCGATTTGAATTTCTTGCTGATCCATGATTTAGGATAAAAAATATAGAACCCTGGTCATATCTTATTATCTGGCACATCTTTTGAAGTCATACAAGAGAAATCAAATTAAACTGGGAGTGGAATGGGATAGGTGAGATGCCGGGAATTCGTGAACTCACGGCACTTCAATGCCAAAATAATTCACCGCATTGTGCCAGCAAATATCTTTCACCAGGCCGCCGATCATCTCCATGTCATGGGGCAGTTCGCCGTTTTCCATGTCTGTTCCCAGCAGGTTGCACAGCACCCTGCGGAAATACTCGTGTCGCGGATAAGAGAGAAAACTTCTGGAATCCGTCAACATGCCGACAAAGCGGCTGAGCAAACCCGCATTGGATAACGCGTTGATCTGATTCTCGATGCCGTCTTTTTGATCGTTAAACCACCATCCGGACCCAAACTGCATTTTTCCCGGGATACTGCCGTCCTGAAAACTACCGATCATGGCGGCGATCAACTCGTTATCGTTTGGATTCATATTGTAAATTATGGTTTTAGCCAGATTGCCCTGCTGTTCCAGTTTGTCCAAAAACCTGGCCAGCGGGCGCGCGATGTCGAAATCTCCGATGGAATCATAGCCCGTGTCGGGTCCCAGCTGCTGCATGGCGCGCAAATTGGTATTGCGCAGGGCACCCAGGTGAAACTGCTGGGTCCAGCCTTTTTCGGCGTCCATTGTCGCCAGTTCAATGAGTATGTCGGATTTGAGCTTAAAAATTTCCGGTGGTTGCAGCATTTCCCCGCCGCGGACCTTTTCGAACAGCCGGCTGATTTCTCCCGGGGCATACTCCTCCGCGTAGGTATATTCAATACCGTGGTCCGAAAGGCGACAGCCCGTTTCGTGAAAAAAATCATGACGGTTGCGCAAGGCTTCCAGAAAGTATGCGTAATTAGTTATGGAGATGTCCGCCACCGATTCCAGCCTGTCGACCCAGTCATTAAAGGCCGCAGGCGATTCGACCGCCATGGCCTTATCCGGGCGGAATGCCGGCAGAACGAGGACCGTAAAGCTTTGATCCTGTTTGATCTGCCGGTGGTATTCCAGGCTGTCGAGCGGATCGTCGGTCGTACAGACGACCCGGACATTCATTTTTTGCAAGATGCTGCGGGTGCTGAAAGCCTCTGTCTGCAACAATTCGGTGCAGGCGTCGTAGATCTCTCTGGCCGTATCGGGATTCAAGAGCTTGTCCGCGATGCCGAAATAGCGTTTGAGTTCCAGATGGGTCCAGTGATAGAGTGGATTTCGCAGCGTGTGGGGAACCGTCGCCGCCCAGACTTCGAATTTCTCATAGTCGGATGCATCGCCGGTAATGAGACGTTCGGCCACACCGTCGGCGCGCATGGCACGCCATTTGTAATGGTCGCCATACAGCCAGATCTGGGTGAGATTTTCGAAATTCTTGTTTTCAGCAATTTCCTTGACCGGCAGGTGGCAGTGGTAATCAAAAATCGGCATATCTTTGGCATATTCATGGTAGAGGCTTTTTGCCGTTTCCGTTTGCAGCAAGAAATCTTGCGATAAAAAAGGTTTCATTTTTTGCTCCTATTCAATTTTTACTGCTTTCGCATCTCAGATATTGAATGCCAGGTATCCCCCATCCACCGGAATAGATACGCCGGTTACAAATCCCGATGCC
>JASFPE010000102.1:0-13141 GCA_050116155.1 Desulfobacterales bacterium | reverse complement strand
TATCCTTGACTGTATGGATATGGGCCGTTGATAAAATTATCGCATGGAAATTGGTTGCAATCCCGTATGCAAAATTGGACCTGATTTAATTGAGCACAGGCAAGGATCGGGCAGGCACTGCCCAGCAACCTTTCCTGGGCGCCAAGTTTTTTCGCAGCTTCGAGGCTGGTTCCGGGACCACAGGTGGAACAGGTTCCCAGCAGGTTTAATTTGCAAACGTCACAATTTATTCCGCAAGCGCCGGTTGGCATTTATTCTCCTATTCTTGGCTTCAGGTCTCACAATAAAAAAAAGGTGTCAGGTGTCAGGTTTCAGGTGTCAGGATTCAATAATTGAAGAATTCAGGAATTGAGGGATTTAGGAATTAGAATGACAGAATGCCTTCAATTCCTAAATTCCTGAATTCGCAATTCCTGAATTTATTTACTGACACCTGACACCCGACACCTGAAACCAGACAAACTGACACCTGACACCCGACACCTGAAACCAGACAAAAGGCACCCGACACCCGAAACCTTAATTATGGCCATTTTATACTTTTTGACATTTGGGACACACATGCGTGCTGCGTTGAGCAACGATGATTCGTTCAACTTTTGCCTTGCACCGCGGGCAGTCCAGTCCTGTTCTGCGAAATATCTTCAATTCTTCTTTGTTTTGTCCTCGGCGTCTGGCAACGGAATAAAAATTTGTTTTACCGGTTCCCAGAGTTGTTCCAAGATTTTTGATGCCGCGTTTGAGAACCTTCGGAATCGCACGGTGCAAAGATTTTATTTCTGCATGCGACAATGTGGAAGCGATCCGACAGGGGTGAATCTTTGCCTCCCACAGGGCTTCGTCTGCGTAGATATTGCCGAGGCCGGCGATAAAGGTTTGATCCAGCAACAGGGGCTTCAACAGCCGCTTTCTTTTATGAAGTCGTTCGGCAAACTTTTTAGGTTTAAAGTCGCCGGCCAAAGGTTCCGGCCCTAATTTATCTAAAATCTTTTGTGGACTGTCGACCAGGTACATGCGTCCAAATTTACGGGTGTCGTGAAAGCGCAGTTGTTTGCCGTCATCAAAACCCAGAATGACATGTTCATGTTTTAAGCGTTTCGAATCCGCGTCAACCAAGTGGATACGCCCGGACATCCGCAGATGAATCAACAGGTGATGGCTGTTTTCAAAATCAAAAACCAGATATTTTCCGCGTCGCGTGATGGCCGATATTTTTTTCCCCTTTATTGTCCTGCAAAAGGTCCTGGGTGATAGAAATGCAATGGTACGCGGCCAGAAAACTTTAGCAGCGGTGATCGTCTTACCAACCAGTCCGGCAACATTCAAATCGTTCACAATCGTATGTACTTCAGGCAATTCGGGCATGTTTCTGGTCTGTGGTCTTTTGTTCCTGGTTTCTTGTCCCTGATAGCTGGCCGCAAGTTCCTGGTGGCTTGTTCATGGTCCAGGCGTTAGGTTTGAGGTCTGAGGTTTGAGGCAAAAAAAGAGAGGCGCAGGGCTCAGGGTTTTAAAAGCCCTCAATCTTTATCCTTTAATTTTCCGCCTCCAACCTCCAACCTCAAACCTAACGCGTTCATATGATAAGCCTCAATTCCTAGATTCCTAAATCGACTTTTACGATGTCTTATTAATTACCTTAAAATCCGCAATTCGAAATCCAAAATCCGCAATTGATGAATTCCTCCTTCCGAATTCAGTAAGCCTCTGTCCTCTGTTTTCTGTCGTCTGTCCTCTGTAATTATGATTGACATTCATGGACTGTCTGCTTATAAAATTCCACGATTGGAAATATGGGCTAATTTAGCAGATGAGTTTCATAATGCCAATAGCGTTTCTATCCAATTTTTTGAACAGGCGAGATGGTTATAAAGCAATAAGGAGTCATTATGGATTATAGCCTTTCAACAGAACAGGAGATATTGCGAGAATCCGTCCGCAGTTTTGCTGAAAATGAGATTAAGCCGGTTGCCCAGGAACTGGATGAAAAAGAAGAATTTTCCTATGAGACCATGCTGAAAATGGCCGAGCTGGGTTTGTTCGGAATTTTTGTTTCCGAAGAATACGGTGGCCAGGCCATGGATTACGTTTCGTATATCATTGCCGTCGAAGAAATTGCCCGGGTTGACGGGTCTCATGCCGCCACTGTTGCCGCCGAAAATTCATTGGGCATCGGGCCGCTTTATTATTTTGGCAACGAGGAACAGAAAAAGAAATACCTGCCAAAGCTTTGCAGCGGTGAAGCCCTGTGGGGGTTTGGGCTTACCGAGCCAAATGCAGGCTCTGATGCCGCAAATTCGAGCACCACGGCTGTTTTAGATGGCAATGAGTGGGTGATTAACGGCAGCAAGATTTTCATTACCAATGCTGCCACCGATATCACCTCCGGCGTGACGGTTTTAGCCCGCACCGGGGTGCGGGATGACAATAAACCGGAGCTGTCCTGTATTATCGTAGAAACAGACACCCCCGGTTTCACGGCCAGGGAAATGCACGATAAAATGATGTGGCGCGCATCAAATACCAGTGAGCTTTATTTTGAAGATTGCCGGGTTCCCAAAGAAAATTTGCTCGGTCCCAGAGGCCAGGGTTTTCATCAGATGATGCAGACGCTGGATGGGGGCCGACTGTCCATTGGTGCAATGGGACTTGGCGGTGCTCAGGGCTGTTTTGATATGGCCATCAAATACACCAACGAGCGTGAACAGTTCGGGAGACCCATTGCTACTTTTCAGGCGTCTGCCTTTAAATTGGCGGATATGGCCATGGAGATCGAATGTGCCCGGCTCTTACTTTATAAGGCCTGCTGGCTGCGTGATAATGGCAAACCGTTTTCAAAAGAGGCCGCCATGGCCAAGCTTTATTGTTCCGAAGTGATGTACCGCTGTGCCAATCACGCGGTTCAATTGCATGGCGGGTACGGGTTGATGAAGGACTATGATGTCGAACGATTTTACCGGGATCAAAAGCTGCTGGAGATCGGTGAAGGTACCTCCGAGGTACAAAGGATAGTGATAGCAAGGCATATTGGGGCTAAGTGCCTGTAGTTATCTACCAGAAAGGAAAAAATGAACATCGAACTCGCCATAGGCGAGCAAGCACTTGTCCGCCTTCGGCGGATCGAACGACCAACGTCCAACATCGAATAATGATTAAGAAACAGGAATATGACTTCTAAGAAAGGCTGCTCAAGTATTTGGTGCGAAGTTTGCCGTTGATTGGTTGGTATTTCATGTTTGCTTTTTCATTCGACGTTGAACGTTCGATGTTCGATGTTGGACGTTCATCTTTCAAACCATTACCGTTTATATATCATCCTGCCTGCCGTGAGGTAGCCAGCAATGAATTTGTTAAGGAGTCAACATGGTAGAAAAAAATCAGAAACCGTTATTTAATGTGGATTTCTTTGAAAATTTGACCGGTGATATTCAAGCAGAACCTGAAAAAGGGGTCGAAGATATCGGTCAGCGAATTCGGAAGATCAGAAAAGAAAAGGAGCTGTCCCTTGAAGAAATTTCAAAAATGACCGGATTCGATGAGGGGTTTTTGTCGGGCATTGAGAAAAATGAAATCCAACCCCAACTGGGTACCGTCATCAAGTTATCTAAAGCGTTGGACAGTGCTTTTGGCCGGTTGATTTCAGGGGTAGGGGAAAAACTTTATTCGATAACCCGTAAAAATGAACGGCGTACCGTATCGCGCTCGACCTCTAAAAAAAGTAAAAGACAGCTTTATACGTATAAAAGTCTTGCTCCCGATGTGAAGGGGCGCCACATGGAGTCCTTGATTGTTCAATTGGAAGAGGATCCTGACAAAGAAATTTCGGTGCATGAAGGCGAGGAATTTATTTTCGTTCTCAGCGGTGAAGTGGTGCTGGAAATCGGTGACGATAAGTATGAGCTCGAACCGGGAGACAGCGCCTATTATCTGTCCACCACCGCCCATCACATCGCCGCCAAGAAGGGTAAGGCGACGATTATCGCTGTACTGTATGAAGGCTAATCGAAGTGGCTCTATAGCGCCGCTTCATATTGTCTTAAAGCCTTCGGAATAATGCAAATCAAACTAAAGGAAATGATGTCTATGACATTTCAGACGACGATTTTTATAGCTAAAAAAATAATCACCATGTTTCCGGAACAGCCCCTAGCAACGGCAGTGGCTGTAAAGGATGGACGTATTCTCGCTGTCGGGGATTCTGAAGATGTCGTTTTCTGGGTGAAGAACTCGCCGTTTACGCCTTATGAGGTGGATAACACTTTCAAAGACAAAATACTAATGCCCGGTTTAATTGATGCTCATACGCATGTTGAAATACAGGCCCTTATTTACAGCGGGCATTTTGTAGCCCAAATTCCATGGCCAAGGCCGGAAGGCGGCTTTTACCCCCTCTATCTAACCAAGGCGGATGTCTTGAATCGTTTGAAGGAAGTGGACCACGAACTTGCCCCCGGGGAGCTGATCTATGCTGCGGCCTGCGACGAGAATAGAATCGGAGAGTATCTCCATATAAACGAGCTAAATGAAATTTCCACAAAGCGTCCGATTTTGATATCCAATCTTGTTTTTCATCGATTCTGGGCCAACAGCTTCCTTCTGGAAAAGGCCGGAATTAATCCGAATAACCTGCCGCCAGGCGTTGAAACCGGTCCGGACGGAAAGCCGGATGGTACCCTTCTGGAAGGCGAAGGTTTGAGATGTGTATTGCCTGCACTGCCTGATCTGGTAGATGTAACCAAAGAAAAAATTCAATACATCTTGCCCCTGTTTACCGCAGGGGGCAACACCACCGTTACCGAAGCCGCACTTGGTGCCTTGGGGATGCAAAAATCCCTTAGCACTTTCCAGGATCTGTTTTCAAAACCGGAAACCAAATTGCGGGTAATTGGTCTGCCCTGGGCGAGCGACGGCATCGTCGAGGCGGGATCTCTGGATAACTTTATCGACCAACTTCAACAGGCCAAGGCCGAAGCCATCGATAAATTTCGTATTGGTCCTGTGAAACTTTACACAGACGGGTCTATTATCTCTCGCACTTCACCCATTGGCTGGCCCGGCTACTGGGACGGCTCTCCCGAGGGGCACATGCAGGGTGATCCGCAAGAGATCTCTGATATAATTGTCCGTTTGCATGCCGAAGGCATACCCACCGTGACCCACGCCAATAGTCGACCGGGCTGCCAGGTGGTCCTTGATGCTGTCCGAGAGGCACAATCCCGAAATTACCGTCCGGATATACGCCACCGTATCGATCATGCCTATAACATCACCGAGGCTCAATTGCGTTCCGCAAAGGAATTGGGAGTCGGTGTGCAGTTTTTCTCGACTCAGATTTATTATTACGGTGACGCCCATCTAAAACTCCAGGGACTCAATCGCGCCCATCATATCACGCCTATCGGCACGGCCAATCGAATCGGTGTTTCCTGGGGTTTTCACAATGATCCGCCCGGAACGCCTCAACTTCCATGGATAGGGGCCTGGACGGTGGTTCACCGCAAGACGGAAGAATCGGGAATGATCCTTGGACCCGAGCAAAGGGTGACAGTGGAAGATGCCCTGCGAGCCATGACCATTGAAGCTGCTTATCAGCTTCACCTGGACCATGAAATCGGTAGCATCGAATTCGGTAAGAAAGCGGATTTTTGTGTCCTCGAGGCCGACCCGCTTGAGATCGACCCTGAGGAATTGAAAGACATTCCGGTGTGGGGGACGATTTTTGCCGGTCAACCCAATCCGGCAAACTGAATTCATTCGGTTACAAAAGCCCAGCCAACAAGACAAAGTCGGCATTAACCGGTTCGCTCACCAAGATGAGCCTCATTCGGCTGCCGCAGGCATTCGGTCACCTGCGGCAGCCGAGGGGGAGACTTTTGTTGCCATTCTGTTCACCTTAGGTCACCGACTTCCTTCCCTTCCAGGGACCCAGGAACCACAAGATACCGCCACAGATGATGCTATATAAGGCATAAATCCCGATAACCGTCATCGCGCCGTATCCGGGCAATTGTGGTGCCATCAACATCAGGATCGGAAAGGTCGTAAACAGGATGGCGATGTTGAAAAAGGCCAGCTCCAAACCGACTCCGGTGCTGTAATCCGCGTCCAGGATGCGGAGCAGAAGAAGACCGCTGGCGGTGCTGCCGCAACAACAGCCGAAACTGGAAACGGCGCGTTCGGGGCCAAGCTCACTGAGTCGGCGCCGAAAGAAATTGATCATAAAGAACGTCACCGCTGTTACCGTCAGGGTCACCAGGATAATTACACCGATATACTTCGTCAGCACCGTGACGGACACCGCCATGATGGAAGATACCAGAAGAAAATCCACCGACAAACCGGTGATCCTTTTTTGAATGCCAGGATCGGTCAAATGACCGATACCGATTTTGTCCATGATCTTGCGGATGATAACCGCCCAAACCAGACCGTGGAAAAAGAACAACGGATAGCTGAACAGCAGGTGCTTGATGAATCTGCTGGCGAAGTTGATCTCAAAGTAGGTAATGATATACACTACTCCAATGATTCCCAGATGATAGGCCAAAGTTTCGGTCGCCGCCGAATGGGTCGTCTCACGCCCACCCTCGATGTGGGTGTCCTTGTTCAGAATTCCGGTTAGAAATTCCGGATCTATCTTGGAGCGCTTGTTGGCATTCAGTCCCTTTTTAACAAACTGACGGGCATACGGGACTCCTAACACGTAAGCAGCGACAAATCCGGCAGTGGCCCAGATCAATCCCATGGTCGGCGCATCAGGAACCTGGAATCCTTTGGCCCATGCACCGCCAATAGCCAGTCCCTGGCCGGGGCCCTGGGTGAAACCGTGGGTAACCAGGTATCCCAGATAGATGTTTACATCTCCGCTAGTTATCAGATTATACAGAAATACCGTGCCTGCCCCCACGAGCGCTTGAAGGGTCAGGGCGAGGGACCATGCAAAGGACAGCCAGAGGCCGCCTTTGATCACCTTGGATCTGGAGCCACCATTCTCCGACCTTGTCAGGCATAGTGATATAAAACTGATATTAAATGCGTGGAATGCAAATGGTATGAAATCTTTGGATTGGATGGTGATCCAGCCCGATCCATCCATGGCAGGAAATTTCAGCCAACCCAGGCTCACCAGAATGAACCCCAGCACGCCTCCGATCAGGCTTGAAGGAACCATCGCGTTTTGAAAAAAGCGTACCTTGGCCCGCAGTAGCACACCGATCAGCAGCATGATGCACATCGCACCGAATACCATGAAAGACGGTAAACTTGCTCCCATTGCTAACCTCCTTTAAATTTGAGTTGGGTCGTAATTCTTCGTGAAATGATTTTACGACAGTATATCAATACTACAGGTAAAAGGATCTCTTCTACCCATGGGGTTGCGCTGCATACACTTCCTTTCCACCAATGACGGTGTTCAAAACCTGGATCTCCTTTATCTTTTCAGGGGGACAGGTTAGCGGATTGTCAGAAAGCACCACGAAATCCGCCAGCTTACCTGTTCGAATGGAACCTTTAAGATTTTCTTCAAAGCTGCAATAGGCGGCGTCGGTGGTGAATGTTTTCAGGGCATCGTAAGGAGAAATGCGTTCATCAGGGCCGAGAACATGGCCGTCCCGGGTGATGCGGTTGACTGCGCAGTGCATGGAAAACAATGGCGATATTGGTGTCACCGGCGTATCGGCATGCAGGGTGAAGCGCAAACCTTCCCGGACGGATGAACCCAAAGGATCAATTCGGGCTGCGCGATCGGGGCCCAAGAAAAGCGACTGATGACGATCCCCCCAGTAATAGACGTGTCCCGGGAAGTAGCTGGGGATAATACCCAGGGTTTTCATGCGGCTGATTTGGTCATTTGAAGCTGTCTGGCAATGGATGATCATATGTCTCAGGTCGGTCTGAGGGTATTTGGACTGGGCTTTTTCCATGGCCACCAGAACGCTCTCTATGGCCGCGTCACCGTTCGCGTGGACCGCGATCTGCAGGTCCTCCTTATGGTATTTTTCCACCAGGCCTTCCATTTCAGACTGGGGCATGATTAACTCGCCGCGAAAACCAGGTTTATTGTAATAATCCTCCGATAGCGCAGCGGTCAAGGCCTGAATTGATCCATCCTGAAACATTTTAACCGAACCGATCTTTAAAAGATTCGATCCAAAGCCATGCCCTAGCCCCAGTTCGATTAACTGATCGTACACCGGATACATGGTGGTCAGATAGACGCGAACATTCAGGCGATTTTCATTTTCCAGCTCGCGATACGCCCGAACCGTGCCCATCCCTTGACCGTGTATGCCGATGGCAGCGTCATGGGTGCTGGTAACCCCTTCTCGGTTATAATGCGCGATTGCTTCTGGAAAAAGCGATTTAAATACGGAAGCATCCGGTTTCGGCAATTGTTCGGCGACTAATTGCTGGGCAGCCGGCTCCATGAGCAATCCGGTCGGCTCACCGTTATCATCTTTGTGGATGGTGCCACCTTCGGGTTGCGGTGTGTTTTTGCTCACCTTGCCCAGCTTCAATGCCATGGTGCTGGCATAGGAGAGATGGCCGGAAGCGTGATAGATAAAGACCGGATTTTCGGGGGCCGCTTCATCCAGGTCCGTTCTGTCTAGATGCCTTTTTTCCTCAATCATGGTGTCGTCATACCCCCAACCGACCACCCACTGGCCGGGTCCAGCCGATTCGGCCATCTCACGAACCTTGTCTTTAATGTCCTGAATGCGTTCGTTGGACCTGGATGTACAATCTACCATGACAAGCGTCAATGCATAGTAAGTCAAATGGTTGTGAGTCTCGTTGAAACCGGGGACCACTGTCTTGCCTTGCAGATCCACGGTCTCAATATCCATTGAAACCTGTGATCGAATCTGTTCCTGCGTGCCGACCGCACCAAACCGTCCCTGGTTCACCAGAAATGCTTGGGCCTCTGTAGCCTCTGGTTCCATGGTAATAACATCGCCATTTACATAAATTCGGGCTGCACTCATAGCTCCTCCTTAAATTTTAGCGTGATGAAACCAAACCCTTTGAGCGTTAATCTCCGGGGCTTAATGATCGAAATATTTTTTGAATGCCATGTGATCTTGTCTGGGGTGTTTTAAAAAAGTCGGAACAGCAGCATATAGCTAAACAAAAGGGAGGATCCGGATGGGCGCCATTGCAATACTGCATTCTACTTCAGTGACAAAGTGGCCGTCATCGCATCTTCGCGCGAGCGCAGAGCTTTAACAGTACATAATACATAATATAGCTATACACTATACGTTGCATAGCTATATTATATACATATGTCAAGAAAAAAATAACTATTGACAAAAAAAAATAGGTGTGAAAAAAATAGTAATAATTTCATTCAATTAAAGCTGTACTCATAGGAGGTGATCTGCAGTTGAGAATCGGAGATTTAATTAAAATAACTGGTGTAACGCGAGAGACTATTCATTACTATACTCGTGAAGGCCTGCTTCCCAAACCACACAAAACCAGCCGAAATCAAGCCGAATACAACGAGGAGCATGTGAAGCGTATTCGAATGATCAAAGAACTTCAAGATAAACTCTTTTTACCGCTTTCCACGATCAAGAAAATAATTAAGAAACAGAAAAAATCTAAAGATCCAGAATCCCTACTTAATATTAAAACAGAATATTTTTACCCTGTGGATCAATTATTGCCAAAAGAAATTATCGGTGAGGAATCTTTTTTAAAGCTGACAGGCATGAGTTCTGAAAGGCTGAAAGATTTTGAAGGCTGGGGCATAATAAACCCGACGCAAACAGAGAACCGCAAAGTCTATTCCAATGACGACCTTAAAATAGGAAAATTGATAGGAGATATGCGCCGCACGGGGCTATCTTACGAAAAAGGGTTTAAGTACGATGGCCTTAAAGATTTTCGCGACCAGTTCATGAAGATAGTGAATCATGCAGAGAAAATATATTTCGACGCTACATTGGGAAAGATGACAAAGGAGGAAATGGTAAAATTAAGTGATGTTTACATAGAATTGTTAGCCATTTTTTTTTATCACCTTTCGCATATTTTACTGAAAAATTCGATCACAAACAGACTCCAGTTCCTCAAGGATGAATTGGAGGGCTCCAAAAGTGGATTTGAAAACGGAAAGAGATAAGCATACAGGTAAATCTATTTTATTAATTATGCTGTGATGGTGGCGATTAGCTATTTCATTGTTAAACCTATATTTAATAAATCTTAAAGTGAACGTTTCCCTGAGAGGGCACGTGGAAGCATCAATACCGAAACGAAGATGCTGGTTGCAGCAGCAGAAAGCACAATAAACAGGCTGTCAAATCCCCAGCGAGCATGAATTAGAGCGATGATTGGCAAAGATGAAGCCATCACCGAAAATGTCACAATGTATCGGAAGGCATAAACGCGACTTCGCCATTGGCTTTGGGTGATGCGGCTGATCAGCACATCGTTGATGGGAATCTGGCCGAATACAACCAGCATGAAGGCCGTGGCAATGAAAAGGGCACTCCATCCAGTGAGGCCGGGCATCATTGCTAAGAAGATGGCCTGGAGAGCGGCAACGAACACAAACACTAGTCGAATAGAAAAATGGTCCACTAGAAACCCAACGATGAGCTGCCCAAACGCCGCAATCGCAAAGACAATAAAGGCATACCATCCAATCAATGTTGCCGATATTCCAAGCTCACCCAGACGCTCATCAAAGATTTTGGGCAACGCGAAAGTTGTGCTCTGAAAGAGAAGCCCGCCGATGGCTGTAGAAACGAAAATGATTACAAATACACGGATAAGCAGACGCCTGTTCAGCAATAATGTATTATTAGTTTTTTGGGCCTCAGGACCTTTGTGAGCTTTATCGAATCCCTCCCCCCGGTCTACACAGAGGAAGCCGGCATAAATAATCCCAGTTGCGATAGAAACAATCCCAGGCCAGACAAAAGCAGACCGCCATCCTGCATGGTCGATAAGAAATCCCGTGATAAGTGCCGCACAGGCCACCCCCATATTCCCAAATATCCCATTGATGGCAAGAGGTACACCTGCTTTTTCACGGCCTTGGACAACTAACGCCAGGCCGACCGGGTGGTAGATGCCTGCAAAAAGACCGATAAAGAAGATGCCCATCCCGATCTGTATAGGTGTTTTTGACAGTGACGTTAGGAATGCACTCAAGCCGATACCGATGAAAAAGATAACCATCATACCTTTACGACTCCACCTGTCGGCCATCCAGCCCGCAGGCACCGAAAAAGCACCGAACGCCACGAATCCGGGGGTGGCATACGGAATGAGTTCTGCATAGGTCATCCCCCATTCGTGCGAAAGAGAGAGCGCCGCAGTCGTGGCAAAAACTAACATGAAGAGATGATCGTATAAATGACCGAGATTTAAAAAAGCAAAATGGATTCGGTTAACCATAGCAGCTCAAAAGGTCTTTTAGGTCATCTTGTGATCAAAATTTTAGCAAATTTCCTTGCATTTTTGGACTGGCTTTGATTGCCTCACCCTCACATTGCACGATACATGCACGGCAGGCAGTGCACTTTTCTTTTTTGGCCAACACCGCGTGGTTTTCAGCATCACTTGTCCAGCATCCCTGTGGGCAAACTTCCATGCAATTGCAGCAGCCGACACACTTGGCACGATCATAGGTGAGTTCCCGCAAACCGTTAAGGAGTTCGGTGCGAACCGTTCCGGCGAAGGCGACATTGCCGACGGCGCCGATGCCCAATTTCGCTAGAAAGGGATCCAGGTCACTGGGCATGGTGGCAGTCAAGCCGCCCAATTCACTTCCATAAACAAACAGCATTACCATGGCAATGATGAGATCCGCTCGAATCGAAAATCCATTTGGAAAATGATGAACTTCAGAGACAACCAGAATAATGGCCAGAATAATTTCCAGAAAAATGACTTTCGTCAGACCCCGCTTTCCCGGCAGCCACGGGCAGATGAGCATGAAGAAAAAAAACGTTATCGTGGCCACCCGTAAGTAGTGCCACAATAGAGTTGGTCCAGAAATAAGAAATCCAAGGGCGCCGACGAGAAAGAACGGAAAAAGAGCACCGATGGAGGTATCCAGCCTTTCGCACCAGTTATAGGTCACGCGTTTCATTTCTTCGGAGCGTTGCTGGCCGCCCTTCAGATAAGCCGGAATATCTTTTATTCGCACCGGCCCCCAGCAAACGGTCCATCCGGTTTGATTTTCAACGTCTTTGGCGTTTATGCCGGGGGCTCCCAGAGAAGGCAAAATCAGCCTGCGGTGATCTACCAGATCCTTAATGCCACTGGTTTTTACGGCCGATACCACCGAGTGCGTATTAAATTCTTCACCCCCGGCCGCACACCATACATTCACCCCCTTGGAGTCGGCCACGAGCAGCCAGGCATTCACGCCTTTTAGACTTCGAATCAATCTTCTGACGGTGATGTAGAAATTGCAGGTCACCAGTACGGGACTCTCTCGGTCGGGATTACCGATGCGGCACAGTTCTATTTTGGTTGGACACGGGAACAATCTGAAGAACATGCCCCATACAAATTTAAACGGATTCATGCGTTATCTTTCATTTCCAATCGACCGACGACCAGAGCAAATGAATCACCGTGGCTGCGGATTTCTTTTTGAATCGTAAATCCCGCAGCCGAGATTTCACCGGCTAAATCGGTAATCGGATGAGATGTCGTGCGGGAGACAAGATAAGTTGCCAGCAGCATCGGTAATCGAATGATAGCATGTAAAACTTTTTTCAGTTTTTTTTGTGGCACCACTTCATCGGCAATCAGTATAAGGCCATCGGGTTTGAGAATTCGTGCGCAATGTTTAAGGGTAAAATGCCGCTCGGCGTCTGAAAGCTCGCTGAATACCAGCGTGGAAACCACAGCATCATAAGCGGAGTCAGGAAAACCGTCCATACTCTCCACACCCGTTTGATGGATGCTAACTGTCTTTTCGAGGTTTTCTTCTCTTATTTTTTCCTGGGCCACCGCAACCATTTTGGCATTGATATCAAATCCCTCTACGAAGGCACCCCCGACAGCCAGCATGGCGGTAAGCTCTCCGGTTCCGCATCCGATATCCAGAATTCGATCTGCCGGGACCAGTTCGGCAACCACGGTCTTTTTGATAGACATGATATGCCCGCGA
>JASFPE010000101.1:0-13142 GCA_050116155.1 Desulfobacterales bacterium | reverse complement strand
CGAAAATATGAGCGGATTTTCCTGTCCACATTGCAATGAAATGATCGAATTGTTTGGGTCCGGCGGCGGAGAGCGAACCGCCGAAGAAATGGGGATTCAATTTTTAGGAAAGATACCATTTGATCCACGGGTTGTGGCCTGCGGTGATTCAGGCGCCTGTTATCAGGACGTTCATGCGGATTCGGCAGTCAGCAAAGCGTTTTTAGCCGTTGCTGATAAACTATCTCAACTCGTGTAAGCTTTTACGGATATTGTTTGGGAATCATGGATTTTCGAGTTACGACATTGGTAGATAATTCCGTCTCTTTGAGAGCAAGCGGTCTCATTGGTGAACATGGGCTGGCGTATTTGGTAGAAAGCCAAGATCACACCATTCTATTCGACACCGGCCAACATGTGGCCCTGTCCCACAATGCCGCAAAGTTGAATATCGATTTATGCCGTATCGATGCGGTTGTCCTCAGCCACGGTCATTATGATCATACCGGTGGCCTCAAACACCTGCTTGAAAAGAATGCCGCGTTTCGCCTGTATGCCCATCCGGATGTTTTCGCCACTAAACTAAGATCCATTAAAAAAGACAAATACAAGAAAATCGGCATGCCATTAAAAAGGGCCGTGTTTGAAAACACGGATGTGCAACTGGTGCTGTCCCAAGACACCTGTGAAATTGCACCGGGAATTTCAACATCTGGCGAAATACCGCTGGAAAATGATTTTGAATCCATCGAACCCGATTTTTTTGTTGAACAAGAAGGACGGATCCTGCCGGACACCCTTGCCGACGATCAGGCGTTAATTCTCGATACCCAAAACGGATTGGTGGTGCTTCTGGGCTGCAGCCACAGAGGGGTGATAAATACATTGAATCAGGTCGTCAAACTGACCGGCAAACAGAAAATTCATGCGATGATCGGAGGGCTTCATCTGGGCAAAGCGTCGGATGCAAAGCTAATAATGATAATGGACCATTTGGTCGGGTTCAGTTTAGAAAAAATCGGTGTCAGCCATTGTACGGGCACCAAAGCCATGCTGGCGCTTTTCAACACATTTAAAGACAGGGTATTTGTTAACGCCGTCGGCAGCGCCATCTCATTTTAAAGTCCGACCGGTTTTTAACGATTTGATTGACCTCAGCCCTTGACTGGCGTATAGAATCAATATCCTGAGAAATTTGTCCTGACACGCATTGGGATTGCGCATCATTTCCTAAGACATTCTGGGAAAGGAGAGCGAATGACCACCTGTCGAATAAAGCTTCTGGGTGCGGTTCTATTTTTCATTTCCCTTTGTTATATTTTCCTTTCTTATCCTGCCAACGCCATTTCCCGGGGCATTATGGTTCAAACCAAAGCCGCTTCCGGTGCCGCCAAACAAATTCCACTTTACTCCGGTTACTATGCGCTTGTGGTGGGCTGCGCAGATTATACCGAGGGTTGGTCCAGACTGCCCAATCCTGTCAATGATGCCAAAGAGGTTGCCGTGACTTTAGAGCAGATGGGTTGGCAGGTTGATCTGCTTGAAAACCCTGATTGGGACCGTCTGGATACGGCCTTAAATCAGATCATCGCGGGGCCGGGCAAGGTAAAAGACAAAGGAGTGCTTTTCTGGTTTTCAGGCCACGGCCATACCCTCGAGGAAGCCGACGGCACAAAATTGGGCTATATTGTACCTGTGGATGCCCCTCGTCCGACGAAAGATGAAATCGGGTTTATGCGGCGTGCCATCGATATGCGGCAAATCGAGACAGTGGCCAAACGCATCCGATCCAAACATGTACTGATGGTTTTTGATTCCTGTTTTTCCGGTGCTATTTTTACGATGGTGAGAACTGCTCCGTCCGATTATATCGAGGAAAAGATAGACGCTCCGGTCCGGGAGTTTATCACCGCCGGCAGGGAAAACGAGCAGGTGCCGGATCGATCGGTTTTCAAGATCTGTTTTATTCAGGGCATCAAGCACGGGTATGCCGACGTCAATCGGGACGGTTATGTTACCGGAGAGGAACTTGGCGCGTACCTTGAGGAAAACGTGATCAATTATTCCCGCAAGGCACAGCACCCCCAATTTGGCAAAATCAACAACCCCAAGTTGGACAAAGGTGATTTTGTATTTGTCTTAAACAGATCGGTCCCCGAAAGCGAATCCAATACCATCGCATCTGAGCTGGAAGCCGAAAAACAACGCCTGGCCGAAGAGGCGGCCCAAATTGCACAGGAGCGCCAGGAGCTTGAGAAGTTGAAAGCGCTGATCGAACAACGCAAAAAGCTTGAGGCCGAGCACCGCCGTCTGGAGATTGAAAAGAAGAAAGTCATCGAAGCGACGGAGCGCCAAGAAGCAGAATCCCAGCAATTGGAGAGTGAGAAATCCAAGTTGGCTTATATTCCCAAGGTGGTGCAGTCAGCGAAAATTTCTTTGCGCAAAGAGCCGAAGATTCTGAATACTGGGGACCTAAAAGACATTTATGTGAAATATAATTTCTTTGATACTGAACGAAACCCCGCAGGAAATTTTGAAAATGATTTTATGGACAACCGGGACGGCACCGTCACAGACGGCGTCACCGGCCTTATATGGCAAAAAAACGGATCTACGCGAGAGCTGTCGCGCCGAGAAGCAAATTCTTATGTGAACATGCTTAACGAGGAGAAATTTGCCGGTTATTCGGATTGGCGATTGCCCACCATCGAGGAACTTGCTTCACTTTTAACGAGATCAACGAGGAAGGATCTTTGCATTGATTCCGTCTTCGAGCGCAAGCAGAAAAAATGCTGGAGCGTTGACTCTCTTCCACGGGGCAATATGGGACATAGTGTCTATCGCCAGAAAGATTGGATTGTAGACTTTGCCAACGGTCTAATTACCCAGGCACAATGGGTCCGCAGTGCCGGCAGCCCCGCATATATGAGTTGGGCATCGTATCGGAAAAATTATGTTAACTTTGTTCGGGCCGTGCGATCTTTAGAATAAAAAATTAAGTCAGCTTGAGCTGCCTGATTTTTCACATCATTCAAAAATTATGCATTATCATCCGGACAAACGCTCGACCATCGGCTGACTCTAAGACAGTCTTCGCGACGTTCATCGGGTAGCCGGCGTTCGGAGCCCTCTCTTCTTTCTTCGCCCCCATCCTGGAAATAATCGAGGTCATATGCTTCCCGTCTGTCGTCTCCAGAGCGCCGATCAAGAAACGGATCAGTTTTGCGATCGTCTTTTAGGACATTTTTAAAATCCATTATCAGTTACTCCCATTAATATAATACTTTAACAATAAGCAGCCAAATGCCAATTGGCAATAGAAGTGGTTATTATAAGAAGTGGGAGTGGCTTCCAGCCACGATATCAATTCGGTTAGGAGGTATCGCCAATTCAGCGTGTAAACCTTCCATCGGCTGAAGTTTTTGTGACGCTTTTGGATTTCGACTCTAGCCAGCCGATCTTGATAACCTCTCTCACATCAAAATCAGGAATATACGGTTTGATGTCCAACAGGGGCGTTTTGTCTACCATGTCGATATCTTGGATGTAAAGGTTTCCATCATCAATCCTGATCAACCGCACCACGGACAGACCGATGGGATTCGGCCGCGTGGGTGCTCTGGTGGCAAATACCCCGTGGGTCTGATCGTCTAGAAATGGCTTCACTTTCAAGACCGTCTTTTTTGCCAGATGGAAATGATAAATTAAAAATATGTGCGAAAACCCGGCAAGATCTTCTAGACCCTCCTGATAATCAGGAAACACTTCTACTTTACCCTCTACACCTTTAGCCCCGGCTGGCTGGATGGGGGTTCCAGCAGGATTTTTAAAAGGGGAATGAATGATGCCGATCTGACGACATTCGATAGTTTTCATGATAATTGCCGTATTTGCATTTTTACGATTTTAGATGCGTTTTTAAGATAGGTTCTAATTATCCAAACTGGCCTCTTTTTTCATAGTGGTGTCGTTATCCAAATCTCCCTTGCGCTTCGTTAAAAAATGTATGGGACATGAAGTACGGAATTTACAATATATTTCCGGATCCCGACAGTGCATACAGGATTCGCACATGCAGATATTGTGTTTCGTACAAACGTAGCTGGTTTCTCTTTCTGGGTGATTCGCACAATGAGCCAATTCATTTACCTCCCGCATACAGCGTTAAAACATAATCATTTTCGCAATCACGTCAATCAAATGCGCGACGGCCATCAGCGGACTGCCAAGTCTTTTTCATATTTCTGCACCCACCCATCAGCTCCGCATTCTTTGAAGATCTCAATTGCTCTGTTTAGATTTTCTCTGGCTTTTGGTTGATCGCCTTTTCTTTTAAACAATTCCGCATACAGGGCATAATCAACAGCCAGATAAAGCCTCACGCCGTATTTTTTGTTTGCTTCAATTGCCCTGGTTATCCACTTTTCAGCTTCAGAAATATAATTATCCGTGCTTAGCAATATCCCGGCTATTGAACCGGATGCCATGCCTTTAATCGAGTTAAGCGTTATTTTATTCGCCATCTGGTATAAAGAATCGAGATCGATGTCCATATCGTTACTCATAACTTTTGATTTTATTAAATCTATTTCGAAATGCCTTAATATAGATGGTACATAACTTTCATTTTTACCAATCGTGATTCCTTTAACATAATGCGCTTTACTTTCCTGGTATTCTTTTAATACGAAAAAAGTTTCGGCCAGGTAAAGGTGAGCAACCATTTCAAACATAAGTAGATTGATCCTTTTACAAAAATCAATTGCCATACTCAGGTATTTCCTGGCTTCTTTAAATAATCCTTTTCCTAAAAGGGACATCCCGTAACCTGTGTAAGAAAGCGCTTTTGAATAAATATCTCCACTTTCCTCGGCTATGGAGACCGCTTCGGTGGCATTTTGATGGCATAGGTCAATGCGTCCTGATACGAAATAAGAAGTAATACTCTGGGTGCCTTTAATTGAAGATACTCCCCAGAGGTTATTTGCGACCATATTAATGTCGATGGCTTTTTTAAACCAGGAATCCGATTTGTCAAATTCAGAATTATACGCCAAAGTGCCACCCAGGTGATAACTTGCTAAAACTAAAGAAATAAAATCGTTGACTTCTTCCGAGATTTTTTTGGCATTATTTAAATGTTCAATGGCAGCAGGAATATCTTCTTTAATCCAGATATTATGCGCACCAACAATGGTATATATCTGCGATAATCTTCTCTTATAATCCTGGGCTATAGCCAGATCGATGATTGGGTCAATCGCTTTTTTAGCTTTTATCCAATTCGTCATCTGTATATAGTAGAGCCCGAGTGTTGTTCTGGCATCGATTGTCCTGGTTTGTACACTTTTGGTTTGTGGCAATTTTCCGAGGCAGATAATTCGATCCTGCGAATACGCTATGGCATCATTTAATGATACTGCCTTCTCGGCCTTCTTTGCTGCATGTTTTGAATACTCGGCCCCCTTTTCAAAATTCCCACCGATAATAAAATGCTTGGCCAATATTCCATAAAGTTCATCAACATTTTCTTTGTAAAGTGCTTCGATGGCCTTCGCTATTTTCCCATGGAGTCTCTTTTTTTGTTTAGTTAAGATAGAGTTATATATGACTTCACGGGTGAGAGCATGTTTAAAAATATAAGTGGTTTCTGGATAAATCCCGCTTTCATAAAGAAGCTCGATATTTTTTAAAGCCGATAGATGAGATAAAAGTTCTTTTTCTGAAATGTCTGTCAACCTTTTTATCAGTTCAAATTGAAACTCCCTTTCGATGGCGGATCCTATTTGAAGCAGCTTTTTTGCATCTTCGGGTAGGAGGTCAACTCTGGCCATGATAACATCGTGAATCGTGGCAGGGATGGCCACATTCTGAATATTTTTTATCAGATGATATTTTTTATTTTTTATTTCAATTAACTTTAAATTTTTAAGCGATCTTATAAATTCCTCAATAAAAAAAGGTACACCTTCGGCTTTATCCAGGATCAGATTCTCAAGATCCATGTCGAGATTGTCAGAATCCAAAAAATGGTGCGCCAATGACAGACTTTCCCTGTTGGAAAGTCGATTCAGATTCACCTGACTGTGATAGGATCTCCCCCCCCATGTATGTTCAAACTCAGGCCGGTAGGTAAATATCAAGAAAATTCTCGCGCCGGGAATGCTGTCTATAAGATTCTTGTAATATTCTTCTGAGCTTTTATCTATCCAGTGAAGGTCTTCGGTGGCAATGATAAGCGGTCGAATCTCCGAACCTTTTAGGGTGATTCGTTTTACAGCTTCGATGATTCGATCTCTTTTGGCATCCGGGCTCATTGCGGTCATGGTAATACCACTATCTTTGACCGATAAGATCTCCAAAACATAGGGTAGCGTCAAACCTTCGTCTACATCCAGTATTTTTAAGCCGGCCTTTATCTTTTGTCTTATAACAGAATCTTCATCACCATCTTGAATGTTAAAATTAGCCTTCAGCACATCAATGACCGGGTGATATGGTACATGTCTACTATATGAAAGGCATTTTCCTTCTAACAAAGTGATATCTTCATTGGATATTTTTTTTCTGAACTCATATAAAAGCCTTGATTTGCCAACTCCGGCTTCTGCCATTATTGAAAAAACCTGCCCCATTCCTGCCTTGGAGCGCTCAAAACCATCCAGCAGAAGCTCTAACTCTCTCTGCCTGCCGATAAAGGGCGTGAGACCTCGCTCGGCACTGACGTCAAACCTTGTTTTTCTGCTGCTGGTTGTGATGACACGATATAATCGGGCAGGTTCTTTTTTCCCTTTGATCCTTTTTTCGCCCAAGGCCTCGAACCGAAAGAAACCCTCCGTGAGATTGAATATATCTCCGGTAACATAGGTTGAGCCGGGCTCAGCCGAACTTTCTATTCTCGAGGCAACGTTAACAGTGTCACCAACGGCTTTAAAATCTACTCTCAAATCATTTCCCAGAGTACCGACAACAACGGGTCCCGTGTGAATCCCGATCCGCATCTTAAGAGAAGGGATATTGTCACCTTTCTTATCATCGCTAAATTTAGCCAACTCTCTGTGAATTGCCATTGCAGACCTGATGGCCCGTTGGGGCGCATCCTCCAGGGCAATCGGGGCCCCAAAAAGAGCCATGACACCATCTCCGGTCATTTCATTTACTGTGCCTTCATATTCATGGACCTTATGAATCAGGATTTCGTAAATCTGATCCATGATGTCGTAGGCGTTTTCCGGGCCGAGCTTTTCGACAAGCGCAGTGAAGCCTGCCATGTCACAGAACATCACCGTGACCTGTTTGCGTTCACCTACAATTCTGTCTTTTTGAGACAGGATCTTTTCGGTAAGTCCTTTGGGAAGATACTTTTGAATTTTCGTTAGTTTTTCATCAAATGAGATCTGATTGGGGACTTGTTCAAGAGGCAGGCTCAGCTTGGATCCGCATTCGTCGCAGAAATTGTTTTCAACTTGGTTCTTCGTTCCACATTCCGGGCAGGTGATTTCGAATTTATACCCACATTTGCCACAAAATTTAGCCCCTTCACGGTTCTCAAACTGACATTCTGGGCAATTCATCTTAAGGCCCTCCATTTTGCAATTGAGCAGTTTGAATTGGAGTGAAGGAATTCTGGTTGTTCGCGAAAGAATTATCTTACTTATACTTTAATGTCAATTATCTGGATATCCAAAATATGTTTGACCCCACATAATTTAGTGATATATATGATTTAATTGATCTGAAGCTTCTTCGCTAGCGGGTCGAATGCACTTATTCAAGTGGAACCGATTCAAGTCTTACAGTACATTTCTTAGGCTATAATTTTTCCTGATCAATCCTTTGTATTCATTACCAAAAAGAATGGGAGTCACCCATGCCTGAAGATCGCGCTAGACGGAAACTCAGTGGCATCCTCAGTGCCGATGTCGTGGGTTACAGCCGTCTGCTGGAAGAAGATGAGGCATCGACCATTCGAAATTTAGAGGAAAGCAAAAGATTGATGAGCGAACTCATCGGCCAGTTTAATGGACGCGTTGTGGATGCCGTCGGCGATAATTTACTGGCTGAATTTAACAGCGTTGTGGATGCTACAGAATGTGCGGTCAAGATTCAGGAAGATCTAAATACTCGTAATGCTGAATTGCCAGAAGATAAGCGCATGGAATTTCGCATCGGTATCAATTTGGGTGATGTTATTGAAGACGGTGGCACAATTTACGGAGATGGTGTCATCATTGCAGCACGCCTGGAGAAACTGGCAAGAGCGGGTGGCATCTGCATTTCTGGAACAGTGCACGAGCAGATCAAAAACAAGCTATCGCTAGAGTATGAATACTTAGGTGAGAAATCAGTAAAAAACATTTCCTTTCGGATTCGAGCGTATCTTGTTCTGACGGGGCCATCTGGAGTTGCTCCAGATAAGAATAGGGTACTTAAATTACCTGACATACCATCGATAGCAGTTTTGCCGTTTGTAAACATGAGCGATGATCCTGAACAGGAATTTTTCAGTGATGGAATAACCGAAGAAATCATCACGGGACTTTCAAAGATTCACGGGATGTTTGTGATAGCCCGAAATTCGACATTCACATACAAAGACAAACCTGTCAAAGTGCAACAGGTGAGCAACAACTTAGGAGTTCGATATGTTCTGGAAGGCAGCGTCCGCAAGGCGGGGAGTCGAGTCAGAATCACAGCTCAGTTAGTGGATGGTATTGACGGCCATCACCTCTGGGCAGAACGATATGACCGCGAACTCAAAGACATCTTTGCTTTGCAGGATGAGATTACGATGAAAATCTTGATGGCTTTACAGGTGGAATTAACGGTTGGAGAGAAAGCAGTTGTTCTGGGCCCAAATCATGTGGACGTCCATGGGGGGATGGCTCATATCTACCGTTTTTCGGGAAGATTTGACGAAGCGCTCGGTATGATCAAGAAGGCGTTGCGCCTCCAACCGAATCTATCGGTTAATCATATATGGTTCTTAATGGAGATTTCAATGTGCCACTATTGCCTCGGCAGTTACGAGGTGGCCGTTTCTTTCGCTAAACAGTACCGCAAGGTTGCAGAAGGCCTTGGACACAGTGAAACCATCTGGGTCTATTATCTAATGCTGACCTTGAATTATATGAGAATGGGACTGGAAAAAGAAGCCCGTCATGCATTGGCTGAATTGCTTCGGTTATTTCCGGAATTTTCCCTTGAATGGAATAGAATATACAGCATCTACAAAGATCCCAAATATATGGAATCTCAACAGGAGGATTTGAGGAAGGCCGGGCTGAAGTGAAAACAGTTTAGACACCTGCAAAATGCATAATAAGAAAAGTTCTCAATTCTCTTTATCTAGCGCCCTTCAATTCGGCAATTTTTTTTAACAGTGCCTCGCGCTCATCTTCCAATTCAAAAAGTTCTGTCATGATCGGTGGTTTCACAGAGTGTGCGGGAAGACGTTTTTCGACGTCTTCGATTTTTTTATCGAGTTTCTTTAATTTTAGTTCTAATACTTCTATATCCGGTTTCATTTTAACTATATTAGAAGTGGTTTTGATACCACTTCCAATGAATACTCATGCCCGGCAAAGTTCAACGGCATTTGCCAGCATCTGCATGTGGCTTTTTTCTACCTGGGCAACGGACAGAAACACACGCCGGGTTCTCTCATCTTCCGTCTGATCGGCCATGGTTCGATAAAGATCATAGGCGGCGTATTCGACATTCAAGGCCAACTCAATCAGTCCCAGGCAAGGGTTTTCCTCGATGGTTTCAAAACGGTTGATGATCGTCTCCAATTTTTCACCGCCTTCTAAAATATCCCCATTGAGATTTTCAAACAACTCCTCAAACGGTGGGGGGGACTCGCTTATTTTTTCCCAAAACCCGTATATGCTTTGGGCGTGTATCTTTTCTGCTTTTACCAGGGGTGCTATCATTTGAGCAAATGGCTGGTCGGCAAATTTTTCAACGACATGTGCGTAAAAGCGCAACGCCCCTTTTTCCAGATCCATTGATTTCAGTAACAATTCGACGTAATTTTCAATGTCTTCAAAGACTTTGACTTTGGGAAAATCGGCCAGGGTTGCGCCGTTCCAGGCCATGATCCCACCGGATAAATTATAAATTCTTTTCAGCGGAATTCCACTGCCCACCACCATGAGGGAAGCAGCCTGAGAGCGTGCACCGCTGCGGCAGTAAAATACGACATTCAAATCTGACGGCAAATCAACCAGCCTGGACTCGAGTTCCCCCAGTGGAATGAGTTTAGATCCGGGGATGTGGGCCTGGGTATATTCCTCGGGCTGGCGGACGTCGACAAGCAGATAGTCTTTTTCTTCCTGGGTTTCGATATAATTTCTAAGTTGATCGGCCGAAAGGTTTTCAAATCCTGGATTTAGCATATCGTCCTCCCTTTTGAAGAATATAAAACCTATCTCTAAAACGTGGCTAAGGGTTCAGGGCAAGACGCGGGGCGGATCAAAAGGGGAGCATACACGTTAGTATGTGAGCATTTTGAGCCGTTCCGCAACACCGCCTTGGGCACTTATACGCGTTTTAGAGATAGGTTTTAATACTTTTTTGATCAAATGTAAATCCTGAGGCAATCAAACTTGATAAATTCCTGCAGATTAGATAAAAAAAGAATATGGCACGCGGTGGAAAAGGCAAAAGATTCAAGTTTGGAGGTTATACGTTATGAGTGATGATGTTTATTGTCGACTTGCGAAGGTTTTGGATACCCTGCCGAACGGTTTTCCGTCGACAGAGGACGGTTTGGAAATAAAATTACTTAAGAAAATATTTCGGCCCGAGGATGCGGAGTTGTTCTGTGATTTGCGATTGAGCTTTGAAACTGCCGATCAAATTTCAAAACGCACCGGACGCCCCCTGGAGGGGCTGGAAGCACACTTAACAGAGATGTGGAACCGGGGGCAGGTTTTCGGTGTTGAACTCGGCGGCATAAAAATTTTTAAGATGGTGCCCTGGGCTTTCGGCATTTACGAATTTCAACTGCATCGTATGGACCGGGAGCTGGCTGAACTATGCGAAGCGTATGGAAAAGTTTACGGACCGCAATTTTTTAAGGATGCGCCCCAACTCATGCAGGTGGTTCCTGTTGAAGACAAGATTGAGGCGCGACATGAGGCGTTGCCTTACGAGAAGGTATCCGCCATCATCGAAAACGGTAAATCGTTTCTGGTGCAGGATTGTATATGTAAAAAGGAGCAGGGGTTGTTGGACAGCCCCTGTGATCGGCCCCTGGAAGTTTGTCTGGCCATTGCGCCCATCGAAGGTGTCTTTGAAAATTCAACCCATGGCCGGATTTTAAGCAAACTGGAAGCCTATGATTTGCTGCAGAAATGTGAAGAAGACGCCCTGGTTCATTTGACCTGGAATGTGGAAAACCGTCATTTTTTTATTTGTAACTGCTGCGGCTGCTGTTGTGGTGTTTTACGTTCCATCAATGAATGGGGCATTTTAAATGCTGTCAATTCGTACTATCTTGCTGAAATAGATCCGGATGAATGCACTGCCTGCGGTACCTGTGCGGATGAGCGCTGTCAGGTCAATGCCATCGAGGAAGGAGAGGAATTCTATCGGGTAATTGCAGAAAGATGCATCGGTTGTGGCCTGTGTGTGACCACTTGTCCTTCCGAAGCGATCCAGCTGGTCCGCAAACCAGCCGAACAACTGGTAACGCCGCCGAAAGACGAAATGGATTGGTATGAACGGCGTGGCAAATTGCGAGGGGTAGATTTCAGCCAATATAAATAGGTGCCCAATGAATGCCGAAGATCATAAGCGTCCGCAGGAATTATTTGAAGCCATCTTTGAAAGCCTTACCGACGCGATTTTTATCCTGGGTGCTGAAATCCCACCAAAAATTTTAAACTGCAATCCGGCGTCCAGTAAAATTTTTGGCTACACCCGTGAAGAAATAATTGGCAGAACCATTGATTTTTTGCATGTCAGCAGCGCGGAGCTGACAAAATTCCAGGAGCAACTTTACCCTCACATCGCCGAGCACGGTTATTTTTATCTTTCCGATTTTCGTATGAAGCGCAAAGATGAGACGGTCTTTCCCACCGAACATACGGTGGTCCCATTGATGAGCAAAAAGGATCAACGCATCGGCTGGGTTAGCATCGTACGCGATATCACCCACCAAAAATTGGTCGAAAAGGCCTTGCGCGAAAGTGAGGAGCGTTTCCGGATGGCCTATCAGACCATTCCGGATCCGGTTACCATCATTCGGGCCGAAGATGGGCGCTGTATAGATATTAACGAGGGCTTTACTGCAACTACCGGGTGGACCAGGGAAGAAGTGATTGGCAAAACCGCCAAGGATCTCGATATTTGGAACAATCCCAAGGATCGCGAAACGTTTATTGAAGGTATTTCCAAGGAAGGTCAAATCAAAAACTTGGAAGCAAAATTCAAGCTCAAAAACAATGATATTATCTCCGGTTTGTTTTCAGCGAAATTATTGATGCTTGATGAAAAGCCTCATATTCTCTCGATCACCCGCGACATTAGCGAATTGAAAAAAGCCCAGAAAGAAAAAGAAGATCTTGAGATTCGCTTAAGACAGGCACAAAAAATGGAAGCCATCGGAACCCTTGCCGGCGGGATTGCGCACGACTTCAATAACATTCTTGCTGCTGTCATGGGTTATTCTGAAATGGCCCTGATGGATGTTGCCGAAGAAAGCCCCGCAGGTGATAATATCAAACAGGCGCTGCAGGCAGCCCTTCGAGCAAGGGATTTAATCAAGCAAATTCTTGCTTTTAGCAGGCAGACCGAGGTTGAGCCTAAAGCTTTGCGGTTTTATCAGGTTGTTAACGAAGCGCTTAAACTTGTACGCGCATCTTTGCCAGCAACCATTGAGATACGTCAAAACATTGGCAATCAGACCGATTATGTCCTGGCGGATCCGATCCAGATGCACCAGGTTATTATGAATCTTTGTACAAACGCTCATCATGCAATGGCAGATAAGGGTGGGGAACTCCAGGTGAATTTGGCACGCGTTGATTTGGGTATTGAAGAGGCGTCCAAATTTCCGGATCTCCAACCAGGGCCCTATCTGAAATTGACTGTTTCCGATACAGGTCATGGAATGGATGCCGAAACCATCGAACGTATATTTGATCCTTATTTCA
>JASFPE010000100.1:0-13153 GCA_050116155.1 Desulfobacterales bacterium | reverse complement strand
TTACAGCAGTATTTTCCTGGGGCTGCTACCAATCACACGAAAGGAATTCTATTTTATGGGCATTGAAAACTTAGACAAAATATTTCAACCGAATTCTATTGCCGTGGTGGGCGCCAGCGAAAGAAAGGGCAGCATCGGTGCTGCCTTGATGCGCAATTTGATCGAGCGCGGTTTTCCCGGCGATATTTTCCCTATTAATCCGAAACATAATAAAATATGGGGAAAATCCGCCTGTCCGTCCATCTCCGATCTCAAAACAGCGGTGGATCTGGCAATTATCGCCTCGCCGATTATTTCAGCTCCCCAAATCGTCAAAGAATGCGCTGCCGCCGGAGTCGGTGGTGCGGTCATTATTTCTGCTGGAGGAAAGGAAATCGGAGAAGAAGGCAAAAAAGTTGAGGCGGCTATCAGAAAAGAAGCAGAAGCTTCAGGTTTGCGCATTATTGGCCCCAATTGTGTCGGGATTGTGTCCAGTCAATCCAAGCTAAATGCCAGTTTTGCCAATCAGATGCCGCTTCCGGGTAAAATGGCCTTTATTTCCCAGAGCGGTGCGATTTGCACGGCGATTCTGGATCTCTCCATTAAAGAGAACATTGGTTTCAGCTACTTTGTAAGTCTCGGGGATATGCTGGATGTCGATTTTGGTGATATGATTGATTACCTGGGCGGTGAGCGGGATGTCAGCAGTATCGTGATGTATGTGGAGAGCCTGAGCCGATTTAGAAAGTTTATGAGTGCCGCCCGGGCGGTATCGCGCGTAAAGCCGATTATCGCCTTGAAGGCCGGCCGAACCCGGGCGGGTGCTCTGGCAGCAGCCTCACACACAGGGGCGATGGCCGGAGAAGACTCGGTTTATGACGCCGCCTTTGAACGTGCCGGCATCTTACGGGTCAAGACCTTCGAAGAGCTTTTTGACTGCGCCGAACTACTTGCCAAACAACCCAGGCCTCAAGGACCGGGACTGGCGATCATCACCAACGCCGGCGGCCCGGGAGTGATGGCTGCCGATACCTTGTCCGATTATGGCTATGATCCTGTCGCGTTGGGTGATGAGACCATTAAGCGGCTAGATGCGATTCTTCCGCCATACTGGAGCAAGCGCAATCCAATTGATATGTTGGGGGATTCCACGCCGGAGAGTTATCGGAAGGTCGTAGAAATTTGTTTAGATGCCAAGGAAATCAACGGAATATTAATCATATCTGCCCCCCAGGCGCTGACCGACACCACTGAAGTTGCGGCATCCCTGATTGATTTATTAAAAAACAAGCCTTTTCCGATTTTTACTTCCTGGGTCGGCGGTACAGATATGCAAAAAGGCCGGGAAATTTTTAATCAAGCCGGAATACCCACATTTGATACACCCGAGCGTGCGGTGCGCGCATTTATGGATTTATATCGCGATTCACAAAATATTCAGGTGCTTCAGCAAATTCCTTCCAGGCTGCCGAAGCGGCTGGAATTTGACCGTGAAACAGCCAAAAACCTGGTTCAAAAGGGACTTAAAGCCGAAAATCACCTGCTTACCGAACTGGAAGCCAAGGCGCTGTTTTCGTCTTATGGAATTCCTGTGAATAGAATGGAAGAAGCGGCAACCAGGGAGGAAGCGATTCAAAGAGCCATTGATGTTGGATTTCCGGTTGTCATGAAGATCAATTCCCGGGACATCACTCATAAATCCGATGCCAAGGGTGTCTATCTTGATTTGAAAAATGAAATAGAAGCCTCTGATGCTTTTGATAAGATTATACAAAATGCCCAGGCCTTTGATCCGAAAGCCAGAATCGAAGGGGTCACCATCCAACCTATGCTCAGTCGCGCGGATTTTGAACTTATTTTAGGATCAAAAAAAGATCGGGACTTCGGACCGGTGATTCTTTTTGGAATGGGTGGAATATATGCCGAAGTTCTAAAAGATCGCGCCATTGCGTTTCCACCCTTAAATCGCCTTCTGGCGAGAAGACTTATGGAAAAGACCAAAGTTTATCGTCTGCTCAACGGTTACCGGAACATACCGCCGGTCAATATGCAGTTACTCGAAGAAACGCTTATTCGCCTGGCAAAGCTGGTAACTGATTTACCCGAAATTGAAGAACTCGACATCAACCCCTTATTTGTCAGAGAGAATAACATCTGTGCGATCGATGCCCGGGTGCTATTGAAACCATCACCAATACCGGCACCCCTTCATCTGGTAATCAGTCCTTATCCGGATCAATATGAAGAGCATATGCAAACCAGGATGGGAATTGATATTTTCGTGCGGCCGATTCGGCCTGAAGATGCACCGCTTTTGGTTGATCTTTTTGAATCTCTTTCGCCGCGAAGTGTATATATGCGGTTTTTCACTCCTCTTAAGCGTCTTCCGCAAAGTATGCTCGCGCGATTTACCCAGATCGACTATGACCGCGAAATTGCATTGGTGGCGCTGTCTGGTTCCGGATTAGAAGAAAAAATGCTGGGCGTTGCAAGAGTCATTACGGAACGCAACCAGAAAGATGCGGAGTTTTCTGTCATTGTTGCAGATCCATGGCAGGGAAAAGGCATTGGGGCGGAGTTGCTTAGGCGTTGTCTGGCAATTGCCAAAAAACAGAAAATTGAAAAGGTGTGGGGTGTGGTTTTATCAGAAAACACTCAGATGTTAACGCTGGGAAAAAAATTAGGATTCAAAATCAAAAAAGTCCAGGGAGCAAGCGAATATGAATTGAGCATTAATTTTCAGAAAGATTGATATCCCCTTAAAGCTTTTTAAAGGCTCTCAGCTATTTATAGTATTTAGTAAAAAATGGAGGCAATCATGGAGGTCAATGTAGTCATTGTCGGTGGTGGCCCTGCCGGCATGATCGCTGCGCTAACCGCCAAAAGGGTTTATCCTGAAAAGTCGGTATGTGTCATCAAGGAAATCGGTGACGGGGTAATCCCCTGTGCGATTCCTTACATGATGAACACCCTTTCAGATCCAAAGATGAATGCCATGGGTAACATGCCGTTGGAAACGGCAGGCGTGAACATCATCGTAGGCAAAGTGGTTTCTATTAGTCCAACAGTCCATTCGGTGACCATGGAATCCGGTCAGGTTCTATACTATGAGCGGCTGGTTTTGGCCACCGGAACGGAACCGGTTCTGCCAACAATCCCCGGGATTGATAGAGAAGGTGTCTTCACGATTCGCAAGAGCATGTCGGCGATGGAAGCCCTGCGTGAAAAGGTTTACAAGACCAAAAGGATTGCAATTATCGGTGGTGGGTTTATTGGCGCAGAATTTGCCGATGAACTATGTCAGAGTTCAAAAGCCGAAATTCATATTATCGAAATCATGCCCAAGCTTTTATTTACGGCGTTCGATGATGAATTCTGTGAGCAGATTAACGAGGTTTTAATCAAGTCTGGCGTTAAGGTTCATACCGGCAACCGAGTCGTATTCATTGATGGAAACAAAACCGTTGAATCGGTGACTTTAGATAGCGGAGAAACGATTCCCGCCGACATGGTGTTGATCAGCATCGGCGCAAAGCCGGCAAGCAAATTGGCCCAGAAAGCCGGGCTACGGATCGTTGAAAATGGCTCTATCTGGGTTGATGAATATATGCGCACGGATGCCGAGGATGTTTTTGCCATCGGTGACTGTGCAGTCAAACGAGATTTCTTTACCAGAAAGGCGGCGCCAGTGTGGCTGGCGTCTACCGCCACTGCTGAAGCGCGCAACGCCGGAACCAATATTTATGGTATCCGCGTGCTGCATCAAATTCAGGGTACCATTGCAGCATTCTCCACAAAGATAGGCGGTATATCATTCGCGAGCGCCGGGATGACTTGCCGTAATTGCGAAAAAGAAGGTTTTCGTTGCGTTACGGCGACTGCAGTTGCACCAGATCGTCATCCCGGGATGCTTCCTGGAGCCAGTGAAATTAAAGTGAAGCTGGTTTTCGCCGACCGGTCAGGAATCATTCTTGGCGGCCAGATATCCGGCGGTCCTTCGGTGGGTGAGCTCATCAACATGGTTGCCCTTGCGATTCAAAAAAAAGTCAGCGTGCGGGAGCTGGATATGATGCAGATTGCGACGCATCCATTATTGACGCCTGCACCAACCGTTCATCCGGTGATTAATGCGGCACATGAGGCACTTGCGAAATTACGTACCAATGGAATCGAAAAGCGTCTACAATTGCGGATATCTGACATGACCACTAACTGAGAGGCAGCGTAAAGTCAGTATTGAACAAACTTTTGAAATACCACTAGAAACCAATTACTTGGTGTTTCAATCTAGGCTGGAGCCTGTTAAAGACTCACGGCCATAAATTGAAGTATTGCACAAACAGAATGGGGCCCCAACCGGGGCCCCATTCTGTTGATATGGATATTTTATATGAACAGCTGTTGATCGGATCAGGCCGCATCGATTTCGCGGCGGTCGGACATATCCATCAGTACCCGCTCCCTGGCCCTATCGATACCCAGTGCTTTGCGTTTCTTGTCGATGTGGGCAATCATCAGGCGGGCGATTTCATGTGGATCGGTGGCAAACCCCCACTTACCCAGACCATGTTCTTCAAGCTCTTCGAACAGGTGCTTGTGGAATTTAGTGCCCTCTACGATGGGAAAGGTCACACCGAATACGGTGTAGACACCGGAGGCCACAAAATACTGCCCAATGCAGATAGCCTTTTCGCTCATGTATTCGGGTGCACATCCGGCGACCGGCAAATCGGCGATGCTGTCTCCCAGCCCGCCGGTTTTGACCATCTCCGCACAGGCGATCAGAATACGGCTGTTGTCCACACAGGCACCGCAGCCCAGCACCGGCGGCATGCCGACCGTCTCACAGACCTCCTTTAGACCCGGACCGGCCAGGTGGGCCGCCTCCGGGGTGGTCAGCCCGGCCTTGGCCAGGGCGATTTGCGAACATCCGGTTTGAACCACCAGAACATCGTTCTTAATCAACTCTTTGACCAGTTCGACATGGACGTAGTCCTGTTTCATCCGGGGATTGGTGCATCCCACCACCCCGGCCACCCCGCGGATGCGTCCGTTGATGATATTGTCGTTGAGCGGGGTGTAAGAAGCCCTGAAGGTTCCACCGAGCATGTAATTGATGTACTCATGGGAAAAGCCGTGAACACCGGTATTTTTAATCTGTGGAATTTCAATCTCGACATTGCGGTTTTTGAAGCGGCCGATGGCCTGGATAACGATCTCATCGGTGCATGCTTTGGGATTATCTTCCTGAAATTCGACATGCAGGGCGCCTTCGATATGGCAGCGTGGATTGGTGGTAATCAGCTTTGTGCCATAACAGTCCGCCACTTTAACAAGACCCTGTTTGATGCACTGGACATCCACACCCATGGCATCGACCGCACCGGTGACCAGTACCGCTTCGGTGGACATGAAGTTGCCGGCATGGGGAATTCCGTGACGCACAAACATCTCCAAACCGGAACAGCACATTCCCACCAGGTTGATTCCCTTGGCGCCGGCGTCTTTAGCGGCCTGCACCAGGGTCGGCTCATTTACCGACTCGACGATGGACTCAAAAAGGTTGGGCTCATGTCCGTGAATGATGATATTGACTTGATCCTCCTTTAAGACGCCCATGTTGACCTCGACGGCCACCGGGGACGGTGTGCCGAACAGGATGTCGGATATCTCGGTGGCGACCATGGAACCACCCCATCCGTCGGCCAGCGCGGTGCGGCTGCACTGTTTGGTGATGTTTTCATAATGTTGGTCCACACCCATGTGAGAACGGTGCATCAATTCCATGATTTCACGCATAGCGCCTCTCGGAACAATGCCTTCCTTGCGCCAGGTCTCCAGGGTTTTTTCCGGGACCCGTTGGGCAAACGGGATTTCTCCTTCGACCTGGGTATAGGTGCGTTCGAGCTCCTGATATAAATCCATGGCGATATCCTTGATTTCCCGATCATCGGTCTCGATTCCTATCGATTGGGCAACATCAATGAGCTTCTGTGGATTTTTGATTTTATAATCTTGAATATGACCGCTGAGCACTTCGCGGAAAAGATCGAGCATTCCCATGCCATGGTCGGTATGGGCGGCACCGCCGGCCGCGACCATGCGTGCGAAATTACGCGCCATGATGGTATCGATGGTAGCACCGCAGACCCCCACCTTGGAATAGGGGTCTTTGGCATTCAGACGGCATGGCCCCATGGCGCAGTGCTTACAGCAGGCCGAATCGGCCCCGATGGGGCAAGCTTTCATATTTGTCGCCCGATCAAACGCGGTTTCGACACCGTCTTTGCGGGCCTTAATGAGCATCTGGGCTGTTGCGTCACAGATGGTGAGGTCTTTAATATCGATCTCCTTTTTGGGGGTGATCGTTTTCTTGGGGGTAACATTTTTTTCTTCTGGCATGTAATTCCTCCCTTCCTGGAAAGATTGATTTAGTTTTTAAACGGCTGGATTTTCATAAGGACAGAGGATATGAAAATTCCGTTGGTCTTTTGTTGCAGGGTGTCCGTGAGTTATTAGTAATGATTATCAATAATAAATATGTTAAATAAAGCGTTTTGTCAAGAGATAAGATTGACGAAAAATTTGAAATCTAAAATTCCCTATCAATCTGGCTAATTTTCTGATATTGTACCTCATATTTTATAAATGAAAGTTGCTGAAATGCCATCAGGCCTTGAAAAATAGATTCAGGCAAACATAAAACGTTAAATTTTGGAAAGGATGATTCGATGACGCAATCTGAAGAAAGCGCTAATCGTGATGTTAAGATCTATTCATTGAGCACCTGCAGCCATTGCAAAGCAACCAAAAAACTACTGGGCGAATGTACCATCAAGTATGATTTTGTCGATGTGGATCTGCTGGAGGGAGACGAACGAAAGGCCATCATCGAAGATGTCAAAAAGTTTAATCCCAGATGCTCGTTTCCTACCATCATCATCGGGGAAAAGGTGATCGTCGGCTTTAAGGAAAAAGAAATTAAGGAGGCTCTGGGGATGTAATGGAAGCACAAGAACTTTATGAGAGAATGAAAAAAGTGCAGGAGGCCAAGGGCTATTATTTTAACAAAGACAAAGAAAGAACCTTTGAATTGCTAGAGGCCTTGCTTGAAAATAAAGCGCGCCATGGATACATGGGCTGTCCGTGCCGGCTGCTTTCAGGGGACAGGGATGCCGACCGGGATATTATCTGTCCGTGTGTATATAGTGTGCCGGACATTGAAGAATTCGGCAGCTGCTATTGTAATCTATATGTTTCAAAAGAATGGAATGAGGGCAATATAGCCCAGGAATATGTGCCGGAACGGCGACCACCTGAGAAAATGCCATACTAGTCCGACGCGTCATAGCTAATATAATGTTATTTAAACAGAGGAGATTCTTTGAGAACTAAGTTTTTATAGCGAGCTGCAAGAATGGAATGATGGAATATTGGAAGGTTGGTTCTTTAATAAGGATGATAGCTTATTTTTTGCATTAATTTCAGTCATCTAAGAACCAATATAATACATTACTCCATTTTATTTAGACCCATAGTTGCGCTAAAACTTCATTGCATGCCCATTATTCCATTATTCCAGCATTCCAGTATTCCCTCCGGGGAGCAGGCCATACATGTCGGAGGCCAATTGGGGATGGAGCCCCAATGCTGTCGAAGATTTATGCTTGACAGTCGGTCCGATTCATTTTAGGAAAATGCGCAAATGAAAAAAACTTGAAGTGGAGGCGCGTGCTGTTTTGCTAAAAAAATCAAACCTTCGAATGACCCGCCAACGCATGATTATTCTGGAAGAATTGCGAAAGGTCGATACGCATCCCAGTGCGGACGAGGTGTATGAAATGGTTCGTAAGCGTCTTCCACGGATCAGCCTGGGTACGGTATATCGGAATTTAGAAATCCTTTCTAAGACGGGTGAGATTCAAAAGCTTGAGCCGGGTAGTACGCTGAAACGATTTGACGGTAACCCTGATGAACATTATCATATTCACTGTATCCAGTGCGACCGAGTCGTTGATGCGCATATCAACAACGAATTAAACTTAGATAATGTGCTCAAACAAACCAGTGGTTTTAAGATTATCGGTCATAAACTCGAATTTATCGGACTTTGTCCCGCATGCGCCGAGGATTCTCCACCTGCCTAATTGCCTAGAAGTGGTTTCAAAACCCCATCTTGTGCCCGATGGCTGCGTTGCGATCCGGTTTAAAATGCTCACGTACTGCGTGTACGCTCCGCTTTTAAACCGAATCGACGCCTTGCCTTCGAACACAATCTGAGGTTTTGAAACCACTTCTAATACTTTTTCCATCCAGATTTCTAACGTTTAAGGGAATAAGATCCCTGCTTTTTGATTTCGCTTTTCAGCTTTTGTCACCGGCTCTGGTTGACAAATATAGCCCGGCTACATACGATTAAAGCCGGTGTGAAAGCTTTCTTTATTACAAGAACGGCCATTGGAGGTTTACCATGAAGATTTTCATTACCGGTGGTCTTGGATTTGTCGGCGCCAATTTATCCCATTTTCTCCTGGGTCAGGGGCATCATGTGACTGCTGTCGGCCATCAGGCAGACCAGCAGCTGATCAGGCATGCTAATTATCGATATGTATCTGCGGATACGACTCAACCCGGGCCATGGCAATCAGACCTCAATGATATCGATGCCGTCGTCAATCTTGCCGGCAAATCTATTTTTCGGCGCTGGAGCCAGAAATATAAACAGCAGATTTATGACAGCCGGGTGTTGACCACGCGCAATGTGGTATCCGCGCTGCCGGCCGATAAATCCATCACCTTATGCAGTGCATCCGGTGCCGGCTACTATGGAAACCGAGGAAATGATAATTTAAATGAAGACGAACCACCCGGGGATGATTTTCTGGCCCGGGTCACGATTGATTGGGAAGCGGAGGCGTTGCAGGCTGCTGAAAAAGGCATTCGCGTGGTGACCATGCGCTTTGGCGTCATACTGGGTAAAAATGGTGGTGCCATGGCCAAGATGATCCCTGCTTTTAAAGCCTTTGTCGGCGGGCCACTCGGAAGCGGTCGGCAGTGGTTCCCGTGGGTGCATTTGGATGATCTGATGGCAGCCATCGTATTTATTATTGAGCATCAGCAGATTAAAGGACCGGTAAATTTCTGTGCCCCCCATCCGGTAAGAAATCTTGATTTCGTTAAAACGCTGGGAAAGATTTTAAACCGCCCGGCCTTTATGCCGGCACCGGCCTTCATGATCCGGCTGGTTTTGGGCGAGTTCGGTAATGTATTGCTATACAGCCAGCGTACAACGCCGGATAAATTGACGCAATATGGGTTCCAATTCAAATATCCGAATATTGAACGTGCCCTTGGGGCTGCTGTATGGCCGTCCTAAACGCTATTGCTTTGACTATTATTCACGGTGCTAGTAAAAAAGATATCGGCCCACAGCTCATTGTGAAAGGAAAGAATACAGGACCATGACACTCAATGATGTGGATGAAACCACGCGACAATTCCTTCTCCAGGTATTTCAAGAAACCAACGGCGATACCTCTGTTCAGGTATCCATGTACGATATCGGTGAGGCATTGGGCCTGGATCGCGATGCGGCATTAAATGTTGCCGAAGCGTTGATTGGATTACAGATGGTGGAGATACGCACCCTTTCCGGTGGTATTGGAATCAGCCCGGATGGTATCGCAGAGATGCAACAGGTATTTGGAGATCGAATCGCACCCGACAATCAGGTAATCCGGTTGGGAGATGAGCCCATCCTGGATCAAATCCGATTTCAGGTGGTTGAAGAACTGATTGCCAGTTTTAAGGCCAGGGTCGGCAATTTGGGTTTGGATTTTGATAGATTGAATGAATTGATGGCCGATGTGAAAACCATTGACGCTCAGCTGGAGTCCTCCCGTCCCAAAGCGGCCATCATTCGCGAATGTTTGCGGTCTCTTAAATCAGTATTGGAAAAAGCCGGTGATGATGCAAGTTTAGGTAAAATTCGAGAGTTGCTGGGGGAGTGAAATGCCGAAAAAGAAAAAAAGGATTAAGCTTATTTCCTGGAATGTAAACGGCCTCAGGGCTGTCTTCAAAAAAGATTTTCTTGAATCGTTTCAGCAAATCGATGCGGATATTTTTGCAATTCAGGAAACCAAATTGCAGGATGCGCAGCTTACCGACAGGATGAAGCATATCGAAGGATACGAATCTTACTGGTCGTTTGCCACAGTGAAAAAAGGATACAGCGGCGTGGGCACTTATTGCCGGTTGAAACCAGAGCGCGTCAACACCACCATTGGCATATCGAAATTTGATGAAGAGGGCCGCCTCATCGAGATCGACTTTGGTGATTTTATTTTTTTTAATGTTTATTTCCCCAATGGCCAAATGAGCGAAGAAAGGCTGCAATACAAACTCGATTTTTACGAAGAATTTTTCAATTATGCCAGCGCATTAAAAGACAGCGGTCGAAGCCTTATTATCACCGGGGATTACAATACCGCGCATAACGAAATCGATCTAAAAAACCCGAAGGCCAATGAAAATACGTCCGGGTTTTTGCGAATTGAGCGGGATTGGCTTGATCGCATCGAGGAAAACGGCTATGTGGATACTTTCCGGCATTATTATCCGGACACCATAAGATATTCATGGTGGACTTACCGGTTTAAAGCCCGGGATCGAAATGTCGGGTGGCGGATTGATTATTTTTTTGTCACCCGCGACATTATCGACAAAGGCTGGATCAAAGAAGCGTTTATTGACAATGATGTTTTCGGCTCGGATCATTGCCCGATTGGGTTGGTTCTTGAGATATAATATATCGGTTTGCCGGTTTCCCCGTTGCTCCCGCCATGGCGGGATTGAAAATCGATAGAATTCCCTTTTTATCGGGCTAAACTGGCCAACGGGCACAACCTATAAAGGATGTTTGGAACGCTGCATCAGCTGAATTTGAGGATGAAATGCAAACTCCCAAGATAGTCGCAATATACGGCAGCCCTCGCCGTAAGGGCAATACGGCAACGTTGTTGAGGGAAGCGATCCGGGGTGCACGCGAATCCGGTGCTGACGTCGAAGAAATTGTTTTGAGAGATCTAAAGATATCCCCCTGTCTGGAGATCTATGGCTGCAAGGAATCCGGAGAGTGCGCCATCAAAGACGATTTTCAAAAAGTCCGAGATCAAATTTTAGCGGCTCGGGGCCTGATGCTGGCCTCCCCGGTTTTCTTTTACACCGTCAGCGCCCATATGAAAATTTTCATGGATCGATTTCAGTCGCTTTGGGTAAAGAAATACTGGGTTGAGAAGTCGCCCAAAGGCGATAAAAGCATTATCCGGAAGGGACTTTTTATTTCGGTGGGGGCCACCAAGGGCAAGAGGCTTTTCGATGGTTCTCTGCTGACGGTGCGCTATTTTTTTGATACCCTGGATATGAAACTCTGGAAGGCGCTGCTGTACCGTCAACTCGATTTTGCAGAGGATATATTAAAGCATCCGGAATACCTGCAAGAGGCTTATGAAGCGGGAAAGGCATTTGTCGACGAGCTTTAACGCTGACTTTAATTATTGATCTTATCCCTGAATAATGCTCACTATGAGATATTGGTAAATTAAATCCCAAATAAATTACAATGACCGAAATTCGAAATCCCAAACGTTTTTGTTTTGGTCATTGAATATTGGAATTTGAGATTTATTTGAAGTTTGGTGCTTGTAATTTGGAATTTAAAAAATTCATGTTTAATTACTAGAGATAGGGTATATAAACAAGAATCCTATTATCGTCGTAGATGCTATAATCTCTAAAAAAATGACCTTAGAATTTGAACCGATAGAGCTTGAAAGGCAGCAAGAGTATACTGGATTGCTGGCCCGCTGCCCTCAGGTCGTATCAGATTACAGTTTTTTAAATCTGTGGGCCTGGGCTGAAGATTACGGGCTGCGCTGGGCCTGGGAAGACAATCTGGTTTGGATTCAACAAACGCACCCCCAGATTTCCTATTGGGCACCGGTCGGTGCCTGGCAAGAAATTGACTGGAGGGCCCGTTTTGTTGAAAGCCCAAACAACCACACGACCTTTATCCGGGTACCGCAAACGTTGGCCGAGGGCTGGCGTGCCGATCTGGGGGATCGTGTGACTACCGTTGAAGATCGGGGACACTGGGACTATGTCTATAGCGTCGACGAGCTCGTTGAGCTAAAAGGCAACCGCTATCACAAAAAGAAGAACCTGGTAAACCAGTTTAAGAAGAAATACGATTATGTTTATACTCCTCTGGAACCTGATCTCATCGATCTTGCCAGGGGCATGCAGGAGGACTGGTGTTCCTGGCGGGATTGCGAATCCTCGGAGATCCTTTCGGCTGAAAACAGCGCGATTTATAGAGTTCTGCGGGACTGGGATCTTTTGGAAGGCACCCTGGGGGGTGCGCTCATGATGGACCAGGTGATGGTTGCCTATACAGTTGCCGAAGCCCTGAGCGATGATATGCTACTCATTCACTTTGAAAAGGGTGATGTCGAATACAAAGGGGTTTACCAGGCCATTAATCAAATGTTCCTGGCGCATTCAGGCGAAGGCTTTCGGTTTGTGAATCGCGAACAGGACTTGGGTGATGAAGGACTTCGCAAGGCGAAACTTTCCTATCATCCCGTTGATTATCTCAAAAAATGTCGCGTGGACCTGCCTGGCAATTTTATCTCAAGTTGACTATGCACGCTGTCCGATAAACAGAAGCGTGGATTTTCTATCAAATTGACCGCCGTTGAATCCTGCCTGTCCATTTTCATGTGCAAAAAAGCCTGTCAAAATTGCTGAATACCGGCCGAATAATTTTGCTCTAATGAGCATGTTTTAGGTTGACAATTTATAATTAATGATTTATATTATGCTCAAATGAGCATAATGAGGAAATTTGTACGATGCCACGCCCCAAAAAACCCAGATTCGTATCCGCCTATCCGGCCATTGCCGCTTTTGTTCCTCAGGGCGTGCATGTTAGCGGTGAAGTGTTTATGTCCGTGGAGGAGCTGGAAGCCATCCGGCTGAGCGATTTTGAGCACCTGGATCAGGAAACGGCCGCCGATTTGATGGAGGTGTCACGACATACCTATGGTCGAATTCTGGCCAATGCCCGCAGCATCGTGGCAGAGGCCCTGGTGACCGGCAAAGCGTTGAGGGTGGA
>JASFPE010000099.1:0-13237 GCA_050116155.1 Desulfobacterales bacterium | reverse complement strand
AGTGCTACCGAGAGGGGAATTGGAATCCCTGGCTATCACAGGGCATTTTACCTTAAAAAGAAAAAAGATATTTTCAGACCTTCCGCTAAGCGACTCATAATTTCCTTGACCTTTCGATATAATAACATCGGCGGATTGATAAAAACTTAACATTTCAGAAGAGCATTGGGAGAGGATCGTCGCTGGCGCATCGGATCCGCTCGATATAATTTTTGCCACTTTATCCAAACCCACCTTTATTGCATCATCTAAAGTGGCGTCGTTTATGATTGGATTTTCTCTGACCACAAAAACGATTTTCGAATTATTTATCTGAAGAAGCTGTTCGATGAGTATGCGATCGAAGACAGTTTCTCCAGCATTATCTCCGATATATAATATTAAATTTGCCTTTGCGACATTTTCTTTAAACCTGGCGTAATTTTCCTGATCAAGATCAAATCCTAAACTGTCCTCTATTATTGAATTTATACTGCCAAATTCAGCCTGGGCACCCAGATCAATGTCATTTCCGGCAATGGCTAGCCGACAAGCTGTTAGCAAGGGATCATTTGAATAGTCCACCGTGTCCTGCATACGAGGATAAAGAGACAATGCCGACTGATTAATACTGCTTTTTATCTCATAATAGGGATCGCTATTGCCAGTGATTTCGTAAACAACTCTATATACTTGCTGGGCAATTTCAGGCGGGGTGGCATTCAGCGCCACGTCGGGGATCATGAGTGCCACTGAATTCAAAACACGTCGATGAATCGCTTCATCCTCAGACGATATTCTAGCTGCTGCCAATGCCTGTCTGAAAAAGCAAGGTATACAATCTAAATATGTTTTCAATTTTAATAAGTTATTTATTCTTTGTCTATTTCCTTCAGTCGGCGCAATATATCCCTTGCGGAACCGGACCAAGAAGCCTTCAGCAATTCATCCATCTTTTCTTCTTCGATCTTTTTCTTGTTCATGATTTTCTTTTTGTAGGCACTTTTAAGCGCCTCAAGAAGATGATCGAGGTCGCAGGGTTTTTGCAAATACGAGTAAGCACCGCTTCTGGTGCACTCCACGGCCGAATCAATCGTTCCGTGACCGGTCAGGATAACAACCTCCATCCATTTATGTTCGGCTTTTAGCTTCTTAAGCGTCTCTTCGCCGTTTATTCCCGGCATCTTCAAATCCACAAGGGCAATGTCTATGGGTGTATTCCTTGCAGCTTCAATTGCTTTTTCGCCACGATTTACGGCGACCACATTGAAATCCCGCACTTTCAGGCTTTTGCTAATGGATTTCAGAAATTGTTCTTCATCATCTACGATGAGAAGATTTATTTTATTTTTTTCCATGATATTTACTCCTTCCGTCAATATTTTTGGGGCTAACAGATGATCGTCTTTCATAAAAACGACTAAACGACCATCCATTTCCAGTAACCTAAAAATACCCAGAGCCACAAAACTGCAAGGCTTAAAACAAAAATTGCAAAGCCGTGGATCAAAAAATCCTTCATGGTAAGCAACTGCTCACCTGTCTCAGGATCTTTAGCCATACTGAAAACAATGGCGTTGTTCGGTGTGCCGATAATTAGCATATGCGCAAATGAAGATGCGAACGCTGTTGCCAGACCTACCATAAGCGGTGAGGTTGAGGAGAGCGTGGCCATAGGAACGGTGATGGGCCCTACCGCTGCCACCGTAGCACCGTCACTCATAAAGTTGGTAAGAATGCCGGTGATAAGGCTGGCGGATATGCAAAGCCCGGTTCCGCTTTTCAAAAAATCAGGCAACATGGACACAAAGCTATTGGCAAGCCAGAGTGCGGCACCAGTATTGGCAAGTCCGTAGCCCATAGCGCTGGCTGCTGCATACAAGGCCACAACATCCCAGTGAATCCCGTTAATGTCCTTCCAGCGCAAGATTCCCAAAATATTCAACAGAACCAGGCATAAAATTACCGGTCCGCCCATACCTACCCGGCTGGATAGGGTCGTCCATAATACAATCACAAGTAAAAGAACCCCCGCGGCCTTATATTCATCTCCCGTCATCTTGCCAATTTTTTCAGACTCCCGTTTTACTTCCGCAGCAATATTGACGGACTTGACTTTAACCCGGTTTCTAAAAACCAGTAAAAAATAGGTAGCAATCACCAACGCCATCACCGGCACAAAGGGCAATCCCAATTTGACCCACTGCCCGAAGGAGATCTTTACTCCATAGTCTGAAAAAATACCCAGCATAACTGCATTACGCCCGCCAGCTGCGGGTGACCCGGGGCCGCCGATATTGGCACAGAACGTTAGCATGAGAAGGAGCATGACCACCATTCCTCTATCCTTTTTTAATCCTGCGGACTGAATTGCTCCCATGTACACCAGCACCAAGAGGGGTGCTATAAAGGCCACCAGGGCATGTTCGGAAAGAAACGATGCAGTCACGGCCAGCAGGGGCCCGAAGACAAGGGCAAACCGGCGAAGAGATGTGCTGGCGCCAAGCAACAGAATACCGATTCGACGATCGAGACCGGTTTTGCTGATGGCCGCGGCCAGGGCCAGGACACCGAAAATGAATACGACCGAATCCTTTGCATAAGCCTTTGCAACCTGGTTCGGGGGAAGCACTCCAAAAAAATACATGAGAACGCCGACCAGGAGTGCGGTCACGCCTATGGGGACCGCTCCGGTGGCCCAGAAAAGAGCGGCAACAACCAGTATTCCGACCATGACTTTTGCTCTCAAGGCAACCTGGTTTGTTCCAAAAGCTGTTTTTTCTACTTTCACGTCTGGGGTTGTTGTTTTTTTAACCAAATGGGCCTTTTGGGTATAATAATCAGAGATGCTCTGGCCGGTTTCCATTTTACGGTATTCGGAATAGCCGGAAATGGGTTCTCCGATCTCCCCGGTTTTTTTTGAAATTAAAAAAGTTTCAAGTTGCCACGGGGTTGGCATGAGGGTAATGCTCATAAAAAGGATAATACCTAGAAGAATTACCCCCGGTCGGGCGTTATGTACACCCATCAGCCAGTCTTTCAGGCCGCTTTTTTTGATATCCGGTATCTCGTGGCGGGCAAGGGCATGCACCCGTTCTTGCAAAGCCGCCTTGACAACGTTTATCAATTCATCCAACGTGCATGGCTTTTCAAGGTAGCAAAATACGTCATGTTTTCCGGTTATCCTGGCCGATTCCATGCAACCGTAACCCGTATGCATGATTACCTGCACCTCGGGCCGTATTTTTTTTATCTCTTTTAATGTCTGAATACCGTCCATGCCCGGCATCCTCTGATCTAGAATCACAACCTCGGGATTCATGTGGCGCACGATTTTGATGGCAGCTTCTCCATTGTTCGTATCTAATACGTTGAAATCTCTGACAGCAAGCTGCCGGGCCAGCGCTTGCCGAAATCTGTCTTCATCATCAATTAGCAATATAGTCGGATTAGAATTATTTGTTTTTATTGTTACGCTAGGCTCCATTATCCACTCCCTGTGTTATATGGATGGGCAATACAACCGTGAATGAGCTTCCGGCTCCCGGCATGCTTTGAACATCAATCGATCCACCCATCGACTTTACAATGCTAAAAGAAACACTAAGACCAAGACCGGTACCCTTGCCGGCTTCCTTGGTGGTATAAAATGGGTCGAATATTTTTTTTATCTGATCGGCGGTCATACCCCGGCCGCTATCCGTTACGGTAATCCGGATATTTTTTTCATCACCTGTGGTGGAGAGCGTGATGATTCCGGACCCGCTAATCGCATCCCCCGCGTTATTGATCAGATTCAAAAAAACCTGCCTGATTTGATCGGGGTCAACCTGGATTTCCGGCAGCTCAGGATCGTAAATTCGATCTATCTTAATGTTAGAGACCGCAAACTCACGCTCCTTGAAGCCGCTTATCACCTCATCCAGAATATGATTAACATCACAGGGAACAGGCTGGGGAGTGCTCTTACGCCCATAATTGAGTAATTGCTGGGTGATTCCCCGCGCCCGAAAGATGGCCGAATCAACCGTATCGAGCTCCTTCTGGATATTTTCCGGACTTCCGTCCAGCTCAAACTCAGGATTTAGCATATCCCTGATCACTCCGCTGGAAGCCATGATGATAGCCAGGGGGTTATTAATTTCATGGGCCACTCCGGTAGCCAGCTCGCCGACAGAGGCCAGTTTTGAGGCATGCAGGAGTTGATAGTGAAGCTCTTCACGTTTTTCGGCGTTTTCCTGGGCTCTGTTTATGACCTTGCTGGTAGTGATCCAGATCGCCAATGCAATAATTGCGAAAAGGAGCACAATACCGATAATCATGATTCTCCTTGCACGGTACATCTGAGCATGTGCAATACTTAATGGTTCTCTGACAATCAACGCCCATGGCGTTTCTTTTAACCATGAATAAGCCACTAGGATTGAATCGCTATTTTTCTTAATTTCCTGAACACCGGTCCCGGTCGAATTCGAAGGTATGAAATCGCTCAACCCGAACAAAGTTCCTCTGTCTGGATCAACTATCTGATAGGAGCCCCCTTTATTAATCAGCGAGGATTCAACACCTTTGCCGTGGCTGATCGTCCGCAGAAACATGTAAAATTTGTCCGGATCAAGAGTTGAACGCATCAAATAAAGTTTACCGTCAATGATCTGTTTGACGGCTATCGTGAAATGGGGTTTATTTCTGAAACCCAGGTAAATGTCACTGATAAAGCGGTTGCGGTCTTGTTCCACAAGGGCCTGGAACCAATTTTCATTGGTGTATTCTTTGTTTTGTAGATATGGGAAGGGACCGGCATAGCCAATCTGGATACCTCTAGCATTTAGAAAGCCAACGTCTATAAATGCATCGCTGACTCGCCTTAAATTTTGCAGATAGTTGTCCATTGTACGCCTGGAGGGTATAAGGCTGAATTCTTTGCTGTGGAACAGGCTGAAAATATTGACGACTCTTTCTTGGAGAAATAGATCGACAGTATTTTTCTGGCTTTCAGAGATTGCAATAAGATTCAGTTTGGCCGTCTGTTTTAACGTGAAGTTGAATTGGAAATGAAAATACACTGATAATGCTACAAGCGGCACCATAAAGGCAATTAGAAGGCCAATCCTGAAACGCCACTTGAGTTGCCTGAAGTATGCCTTGGTGTCTGGATGATGATTCTGAGAACCAGATATATCCGGATGGGGGCTTAAATTTTTTCTTTTGGGGCTAACGGAATTTTCCATATTACATGAGACCTTCGAATCATTCAGAAAATTTGCTTCAAAAAAACGGATCTGCAACGAAGATGGTACGTTTTTTTCATTAAATATACAAAAGCATGGAGTATGCCAGCAGCGCCCATTGGAGAAAAGCCATGCGAAATTAGATAGTTATCTTTAATTCAATAATTAGAGCGGATTGAATTGATTAAAAATTTAGATAAATTGCTAAATTTTTTTCGCAAAATTTCGAAATTATCTGTTATGGTTTGTTAAGAATTCACTTCGGTAATGGATTTGAATGGTAGTTATTCAACTCAGTCAGGAATTAACAAGCTGATGCTTTCCAAGGTCGGATATTAAGATGACCATTCGAAAAAAAATGATCCTCATTCTTCTGGCATGTACCATCATCCCTGTGTGTTTTGTGGGTGTGCTGGGATATTATCACGCCAGAAAGACCCTGCAAACCTTGCGAATGGAAGAATTGAAGAGTATTGCCGATCTTAAGGCCAAAAGGATCGAAGACTTTTTTGCCGAGCAGAAAAAGCACATCATGATTGCACAACAACGCCCGACACTAAAAAAATATACCTCTATGCTGGCCGAGTTTTCGGGCGACTTTTCCAGCCCGGTCTATGGAACCATCAGAGACCAACTTGACAGGTCCCTGAGGATATACCAACCGGTTTATGATTTTAAAAACGTTATTTTGGCAAATCCGGAAGGCAAAATCGTTTACGTTCTAGATCGCTCTTCAACTCGGGGACTACTTGGCCATGCCATACCGGAATTGTGGGGAAAATCATTTGCCGATGGCCAAAATGGAATCCGACTTTCAGATATTGTTGCAAGTAAAATCGAAGCCGGCCGGTTTTCCATGATCCTTTTAGCACTGATTCGTTCTGATCAGGGCCAGGTTGTCGGATTGGTTGCTTTTGAGACCGACATGGCACCCATATACGAACTCATTCAAAATACAACCGGATTGGGAGAGACCGGTGAGACCTTCATCGTCAAAAAAAATGGAAATCAAGCGCTGTTTCTCAACCCACTTCGTCATGATCCGGATGCAGCTTTAAAAAGAACGGTTGTTTTCGGAGAAAGACAAGCCATCTGTCTTCAAGAAGCTCTCAAAGGAAATAGAGGGTGTGGAGTATCCGTGGACTATCGGGGGCAAGAGGTTATCGCAGCCTGGCGATACATTCCTTCACTGGACTGGGGGATGGTGGCCAAGATAGATGTCTCGGAGGCTTTTGAACCGGTTACGGCGCTAAGAGATTTTGTCCTCATCCTTGCAATTGCGGTTATTGCACTCAGCATATTTGTTGCTTTTATCGTTGCAAAATCCATTTCTGATCCGATTCAAATTTTACAAATGGGTGCGGAAAAAATTGGGAAAGGCAATTTAGACCATAAAGTCGCAACCAATGCGAAAGATGAAATCGGACAGCTTGGACGGACATTCGATCAAATGACCGAACGGCTAAAGGCCGTGACGGCTTCGAGGGATGAGCTGGATAAAGAGATAAAGGAACGCCGGAGGGTTGAAAAAGAGCTTCAAAATAGTATGAATGCGGTGCGTGAGCGGATAAAAGAGCTCAACTGTTTATTTGAGATATCACGTTTGGTGGAAAGACGTGGACTCACTTTAGATGAGATACTCCAGGGGATCGTTGAACTCATTCCGCCTGCCTGGCAGTATCCGGAAATCACCTGTGCTAAAATTATCATAGAAGAGCAGGAATTCGGCACAGGAAACTTTGAAGAAACCCAGTGGATGCTTACCCGACCTATTGTTGTTCACGCAGAAACAATTGGCGCTTTAGCTGTTTATTACCTCGAAGAAAGACCGCAAAGCGATGAAGGACCTTTTTTAAAAGAAGAAAGAAATCTGATCAATGCCATTTCTGAACGAATTGGAAGAATCATAGAGCGTAACAGAGCCCAAACAGGTTTGGTCGAAAGCGAAGAACGCTTTCGGGAATTAGTGGAGCATTCTTTAACCGGCATATCCATCATTCAGGATGGCCGTATTGTTTATCAGAATCCAGAACAGGAGCGGTTGCTGGGTCCCTTGCCCAGGCGCGTCTTATTTGAAGATCTTGAAAAAATTCACCGGGATGATATCGAGAAAGTTGCACAATTCTATCAGAATTTAATTGCCGGCCAATGGCAGTATACAGACACCGAGTTTAGGTTTTATACGTCGGGGAAAAAGGAAGACAGCCCGGCTGATATGCGATGGGTTCATTGCCGGGCAAGCCGAATCGAATATCAGGGCAAGGATGCAATTCTGCTGAACATCGATGAAGTCACCCGAGCCAAGAGGCTGGAAAATCTGTTGCGAATACAGGATAAGATGAGCTCGCTGGGCCGGGTGGCCGCCGGTATCGCCCACGAGATCAGAAACCCGCTTTCTGGCATCAACATTTACTTAAATACCCTTAAAAAGCTTCATCACAGAAATGGAAGCGAGCAGAAAGTGGACCAGATTCTGGATCAACTTCAATCGGCGTCCCGCAAAATAGAATCCGTCATCCGCAGAGTGATGGATTTTTCCAAACCCAGCGAACCGAAACTTTCTTTAATAAATGTCAACGAGTCTATTTCTGAGGCCATTGATCTATCTTCCGTTTCGCTTCGAAAGCAGGGCATTAAAGTCAAAAAAAAATTGGCCGAACATCTTCCGCAGTGCCATTTAGACTCACAGTTAATGGAGCAGGTTATGTTGAATTTAATTACCAATGCCGCGGAAGCCATGAAGCACAAAGAGGACAATAAAATCATAGTGGTCACTTCCGCGCTTGAAAGAGATCACATTCAAGTCAAAGTATCTGATTCCGGTCCAGGGGTTCCACGGGATATGAGAGAAATGATTTTTGATCCATTTTATACGACCAAAAATGACAGTTCCGGAATCGGCCTCAGTATCAGCCACAGAATTATCACCGACCACGGTGGATCTTTATCAGTGTTTGATAGTGAATTAGGGGGGGCAGAATTTCGGATTGAAATTCCAATAAAATAACAGATGCTCGATTCTTAATCCTCGATGCTCGATCGAGTGACCAATATTCAAAAGCCGGGAGAGAGCCATGATTACATATTCTATATATATCGTCGATGATGAACAGACCATCAGGGAGGGGGTAACCCTATCCCTTGAAGATGACTACCGGGTAAAAGCCTTTTCTGATGCAGAAACTGCGATTGCGGAAATTGAAAAAGATTCGCCGGATTTGGTTCTGCTTGACATCGGTTTGCCGGGTATGAATGGAATTGATGCCTTGCGACATATTAAAGATGTATTTCCGGATATTTTGGTGATTATGATCACGGCCTATGAGGATATCGACACCGTCATCTCTGCCATGAAACTGGGTGCCTATGACTACGTGGTCAAACCGCTTTACATGGATGGCTTGGAGGTCACCATTCGCAATGCCCTGGACACAATTCACTTAAGAAAAGAGGTCCAGGATCTTCAGGAAAAACACTTGAAGGAGCATATTCCATGTTTCATCGGCGAGAGCAATGCCATCCAGGATGTCATGGAATTCATCAAAATGGTAGCGAAAAGTCCGGACACACCGATCCTTATTATGGGTGAAACCGGTACAGGCAAGGAACTCATTGCCAGCGCCATCCACTACAATAGCCCTAATTTCAAGGAGCCCTTTGCGACCGTGAATTGCGCCGCCATCCCCAAGGACCTTATCGAGAGTGAGCTTTTCGGCTATGAAAAAGGAGCCTTCAGCGGTGCCGGGGCTTCCGGCAAGAAGGGGCTCATCGAAGAGTCTGCCAACGGAACGCTTTTTCTGGATGAAGTCGGAGATCTCAGCCTGGAAGCCCAGGCAAAACTGCTGCGGTTTCTGGAGCTCGGTGAATTTTACAGGGTTGGTGGAACCAAAAAATTACATATTGAAACCCGTGTGATTTCGGCCACCAATAAAAATGTAGACAAAATGATACAAGAGGGACATTTTCGCAAAGATCTTTTCTTTCGATTAGGCGTCATCAAAGTGCACGTGCCCGCCTTAAACGAGCGGCCGGATGATATTGTTCCGTTGACAAAATATTTCCTCCAGGAATTCAGCTATAAATTCGATAAAAAATATACGGGGATTTCCCCGGAAGCCGAAACCGCTCTACTAACTCATAATTGGATCGGCCATGTGCGCGAATTAAAAAATCTAATTGAAGGAGCGGTTCTCATCGGCAAAGGACCGGAGCTTACGGTTAAAGATTTGGGATTAGGATTGGAAACACAAAAGCAGAGAGATATGTTAAGTCCTGCCGACACAGGTTCCGGTTTTCCCGCTCTCCCTCTCGAAGGTATAGATCTTTCTGAAAAGCTTCAAATTTTTGAAAGGCATTATATCGAAGAGGCACTCAAAATTGCAAAGGGCAATGAAAGCAAAGCCGCCAAACTGTTAAACATGAATCACCACACCTTCCGCTACCGCAGAAAAAAACTTCAGACAAAGTAGATTCCAATCGGTCTACCCGAATCCACGCTTCGAACTACACCTCTGCCATAACCGAAAATTTCGAAATTTTGCGAAAATAATTTCGAAATTTTTCAAAATTTATGGGTCAATTGATGGAATGCTGGTCACGTATATGCATAAATATTTGAAATTGTATGGCATTATTTAATATCTGTTCTTGGCATGCATCATGCAAAAATAAGAAGGGGAGGTTTCCAAATAAAAATCGAAAACGAAAAGGGGGAAAGCTATGTTCGCATTGATCTATGACGAACACAATTTTACTAAAAAGCAAAAATCGGTAATCTCCGTACACCGCAGCAGAGAAACAGCCGAAAAGGCCTTGGAAAAACGAATGAAAAAATTGAAAAAAAGAGTGTGGGAATGCGACACCCGCATCGTATGGGTGAACGGCAAGGTACGTCCCGGGGACTATCTTACGTCTGCTCAATTTTCCACCTGGCGTCCGGGCGAAAAAATTCCTGCCGGGGAGATGTATTCAGATACCGATTAACATGGATTTCTACCGTGGTGGACACAACCTAGGCCTTCAGTTTCATCTCAATTTCTAAACCATGCAGGATTCATAGGATTCTATCAGAGCGACTTTATAAACCATGACCCGTTCGATAACGTTTTTCGATTCAGATCGTATTGATTGCCTCCTCATTTGGTTCTCCTACAAATTCCTATGTTTCTTCTTTTACTCCAAACTGGCAGGCAGATGGTGGGGTACGCATTTTGAGATGGCTTCTAATTATAATCCTATCGCAAAAGGAGGTGTTTTATGACGCAACTGATGACTTACGATACTGATCCTAAAATGAATTGGGATGTTGTCAAAACCTTAGGCCATGATGTCGAAAGCTTCACCGATCCTGCTGAAGCTTTGGATTACGCGCGTGCAAACACGGTTGACATCGCGCTTCTCGGCGGCCCCGAAGGAATAGATTTGATCAAGCATTTACGAGAGATCTCCCCCCAGTTTAAGGTGGTCGTCTTTTGCGACTCGCCTAAGATTGAAGAGATTCGCCAGGCTCTGGGGCTCGCGCCGTGTTCTGTTTTATTCAAACCGGTAGTGGCGGAAGAACTGGATGCTTGTCTCAAGCGAGCTTTGTTGAAAGGAAAGAGCACCATTAAAGGAAGCCTTAAGCTTTAAGCAATCAGCATTGAAAAGGAGAGTATCATGGACGCCAAGGAATTAGCTGCTGCTAAAAGCAGCATTCAGCGATTTTTTGCCACTGTTTTTGCCGATGAGATCAGCTCTGAACTCTATCAAGCCATGAAATCCGATCAGTTTTTGAAGCATCTCAAGGCGGTCTCGGAAAAATTTTATTCCAAAGAACTGGCTCGGGGTACCGTGGCGTTATTTGAATACATGGACAGGACCGGCGCGGAGACCTACCAGAAACTGCGGTATGAGTACGCCGATCTGTTCTTAAATGCCGGCAAAAATCCGGTTTTACCTTATGAATCTTTTTATGCCGACCGGGAACCTATCACCCATGGTGAACCATTGTTTCTGATGCGAGAGACGCTCAGAAAATATGGCCTTCATAAAGATCCCGACTATGGAGAGCCTGAAGATCACATCGCGGTGGAGTTCGATTTTCTATCTGAAATGAATCGCCGAGAAGCCGCTGGTGACAGGGCGGCCGGCCAGGCCAGGGCTGATTTCGGCAAACAGCATATGGCATGGCGCACCGAGTTTTGTGCTGTGCTTCATGCAGCCGACGAATCAGGATTTTACCAGGCTTTAGCTGAATTGACCCTGGGCTATTTGTTTGTGGCCCATCTGGCCTCCGTGCCGTCTGAAGACGTCGCGCCTCAGCAACCGGCCGCCGACCTGATTGAATTGGCGCGGGTATTGAAAGCTCTTCCGCTGGCGAAGGAATCATTTCTACTCAAGCCGGGAGCTGTCGAACCGCAACCTTCCAAAACGATCCCGACCCATTGCTATGCTTGTGGGGCGCTGTGCGGCATGACGGCTAAAGTTAAGGACGGCGTATTGTTATCGTGCAGCGGTCTCCATGGTGATATTAAAGGTGGGGGGCGTATTTGCCCCAAGGGAGCATCCAACCGGGCCCATGTCTATTCGGCATACCGGCTGAAGTCACCGTTGATCAAAGAAAACAGCCGCTTCCGCAAGGCTTCTTGGGACGAAGCCCTGAACAGAGTCGTTGAAGGCCTCAAATCCATAGAGCCTCACAAGATCGGTTACATGCGGGGCAATGATTGGGCCAATTGGGTTCATGAGGCCCTGTTCGATCACCTGGGCTACCCCAAAACGACCCATCGCCCCATGTGCGATAATGCCAACCGGATGGCCAACGAGCACAACCTCAACGACAAACGGCCCTGGATAAACTATCAGGAAGCCGACTATATTCTTCATTTCGGAATGAATGAACTGGCCACTTCCTACGGGCAGCGCAAGACAGCCCAGCTCAGGGCGGCGCTGGACCGTGGAGCCAAGCTGGTAGTTTTCGATCCCCGACGTTCGGAGACGGGCGCGGCTGCCGCGGAGTGGATTCCGATTAAGCCCTCTACCGATGCGGCGGTGGCCATGGCCATGTGTTACGTTATCGTCAAAAACGGTCTTTATGATAAGGAGTTCGTAACCAACTGGAGCAACGGATTAGAAGAGTTTAAGAAGCGTCTGATGGGCGAAGAAGATGGTATTGCCAGGACGCCTCAGTGGGCCAGCAAGATCAGCGGCGTGCCGGCCGAAACCATCGAACGAATCGCCCTGGAATTCGCCAAGGCCGAAGCCAAAGGCGCCATCTCCTGGACCGGCCTGGCTCAGGTGCCCAATGGCATGTACGCGACAGCTGCTGTTCAGGCGCTTAACGGGTTGTGCGGTACCTTTGATGCTCCCGGTGGGCCGTCTTTACCGTTCAAGCGCAAACTGAATTCCGCCTGGGCAGACGGTCAGGAAAAACCTGCCAAGGGAGATGCACCCAAGTTGAACAAGTTCGGCATGTGGGCCGGCTGGGCTCCGGCTTTTCTGCTTGAGGATGTCGAAGCCGGCAAGCTCGAGGCCATGGTTTGTTATTATGGCGATCCGGTTTTAAGCTGGGGCAACCAGACGGCTATCACCGAGGCTATCGAAAAGATGAAATTCAAAGTGTGTATCGATGCTTTCATGTGCAACACAGCTACCCTATGTGATGTTGTCTTGCCCGACAGTACCTGGCTCGAGCAGAGCCAGGTCAAGCCGGACTGGCTTTATGAGGCCCAGATCAGCTACTGGGCCGAGGTCGTCGAACCCTTGTATAATTCCAAGCCCATGTACTGGATCACCATCGAGTTGGCCAAACGGATGGGTCTCGGCCATAACTTTCCCTGGAACAGCATCGAGGAAGCCTTTGAAAACCAGCTCAAGGGACTGCCCACCACCCTGGCTCAGCTCAAAAAAAGTGGTTTCGTCATCACCGACGAGGCCGAGTATTACAAGTACAAGAAGTGGGGTGCGCTCAATCCGCCTGATGGCTATGGCTCTTCGGGTATAACGCAAACCGGGAAATACAATTTTGTTAATCCCGTGGCCTTGGAGAA
>JASFPE010000098.1:0-13266 GCA_050116155.1 Desulfobacterales bacterium | reverse complement strand
GCAATCGAAGGCCTGAATTCACCTGATTAGACAGATTTTGGTAGCCTATTTGGCATTTGGTGTCAAGATTAAGTTGGGTGGCAGAATTTGTAGACTTGAAGATTGACTATCCGGGAGGATTGATCTGTTTGAATTTGAGTGTAACCCTCGTCCCCTTGCTCGGCTCGCTATCCACATCGAGTCGTGAATCATAGGCCTGCAATATGCGGTGTACGATCGAAAGCCCCAGTCCGGTACCACTGCTTTTGGTGGTAAAAAATGGATCGAAAATGGATTTCAATGTTTTTTTGGACATACCACACCCATCATCGATGATTTCCACCCAGGCATCTTTATTTCTTTCTCCATGCATTTCGATGGAGATATTACCAACGCCATTGATGGCTTCGGCAGCATTTAATAGCAGGTTCCACAGGATTTGGCGCAAATGAACCGGATCTATTTCAATCCAAATACCGGACTCAATATTTGTTGTGGTTGAAATCCGACCATCTGTGGAACCATCCTTCTCAAATAGCTCCGTGGTTTCAATCAACACTTTATCTAGTTCGACAGGCTCCACCTTGCCGGCCGGTGGCCTGGCGTATAGCAGAAAGTTTGAAACCAGCAGGCTTAACCGATCCGCTTCCCGCAAAATGATTTGCATGAGACGATCATGGTCCGGGTCGTAACGGATATCCTCTTTTAAAAGTTGGATAGATCCTGATAATGATGCCAGCGGGTTTTTGATCTCATGGGCCAGACCGGCTGCCATCTCACCGATGGCGGCCATCTTTTCCACTCGTTTTACATGGTCTTCCATCGCTTGGAGTTCTTTCTTGGTTTTGCGGGTCTGTTCGGATAAAAGGCTGCTTAAAAAAGCGACCGCAAAACAGGCCATCATGGTAATCAAAACCTTGTAGAGCACCTCATTCCATGCGAACGTAGCGGCCAGATGCGAGGTTTTCATACCAAACGGGGTGAGAATGCCATAATATTCTAGATCAACCATGATACCAAATTGGATACTGCAAACAGCGGCAATAACCAAAATCGTACGCCGTGACAACATCATGCTGGAGTATATCAGCACGACCAGGTAAAGAAATGAAAAGACACTCAAAAAGCTGCCGGTCACGAATATAACGAGACTGACGATGACCGTATCCACGAGAATTTGTAAAAGCGCAAAAGAATCATCTCGTTTGATATGCTTTAGCAGCAAGCCGTATATCAACGATAAGAAGAAAATGGTAATAATAATACCATAAAGAACGATGAGCGATGGCGCAAACGGGGAGGTTTTTTCACCAAGCTGCAAAATAATGGTGGAACCCAGCAGCAGCGTCGAGAAAAGAATCCGAAAAAACAATAGCCATTTAAGCTTATTTTTATAATCGCTATGGGAATTTAGTGCCGATGGGTTCATAAAATGCCGACATCAGGTTGACTAAATGGTGGATGTTGCCATGGGTGACATTATCAGTGCTGTATCTTATAGCCTTTTTTATGGGTCGAACGCAAGTCTCTGAAGGAAAATGGGAATGACTGCGATCAATAGCGCAGGGAAGCTTCAATCTGAAATTAATGGTCCATCTGATTTAAAGAGGCCCACTAGTGTCGTGTCTCACAAATACATTAAAATAGTCGAACAAGCTATTTATATATGGTTGCGTATTAGAAAATAATAAATTCCAAGCTCCAAATCACAAATAACAAATAAATCCCAAATTCCAAGCACCAATGATCCAAACAGGTTTCTTGACTTGCTACTAGAAGTTTTCTTCGGCCTGAGTCGTTCGACCCTGAGCTCACGACCGAAGGGCTTACGGCCGAAGGCTCCGGCCGAATGCAGCATGTCACAGACAGTCGAATCGATTTAATTCATTATATTCTGAGCTGTTTTGGTCATTGGATATTGAAAATTGAGATTTACCCTTCGACTTGGCTCAGGGTGGTGAGCTCGTCGAACCATTTGTAATTTGGTGCTTGTAATTTGGGATTTGACCAATTTCATTGTGCAAAAGAAATTACTATCCGATCGCACCTGCCATCTTGAATATCGGCAGATACATCGCTACCACCATGCCACCGATGGTCACACCCAAAAATACGAGCATGAATGGCTCAATCAGAGATGTCAAATTTTCAACTGCCTGATCGACCTCTTCATCATAAAAATCAGCAATCTTTTCCAACATCGCGTCTAACGCACCGGTGGATTCACCAACGGATATCATCTGGCAGACCATTGGCGGAAAGACTCCGCTTTCCTGTAAAGGATCTGCCATGGTGCGGCCTTCCGCAATCCCCGATCGGACATCGTAGATGGCCCTTTCCACCGTGCGGTTTCCGGAAGTCTTGGCCACAATATCAAGGGCTTCCAGGATGGCTACGCCACTGGCAAGCATGGTTCCCATGGTGCGGGTAAACTTGGCCACCGCAACTTTTCGCAAAAGATCGCCAAATACGGGGAATTTAAGTACCACATCATCGACCACATCCTGTCCTTTTTCCGTGGAATACCACTTTTTAAACGCAATAATAAAAATGACGAGTCCAATAATGATATACAGAATTTTGCTCTTCACCATTTCGCTCATGGAAACAACAAACCTCGTGACGGCCGGAAGTTCGCCGCCAAAATCGGCAAACATCTCTTCAAAAACCGGTATCACAAAAACTAAAATCACCCCCAGCACCAGCACGGCAATAATCAGGGTCACGATGGGGTATGTCATGGCACCCTTTACTTTGGCTTTAAGTTTGGCCGCTTTTTCCATATAAGCGGCAAGCCGCCTTAAAATGGCATCCAAAATACCGCCGGCTTCACCGGCTGCAATCATATTGACAAACAAATCATCGAAATGTTTCGGAAATTTTTTCAAAGCTTCAGCCAGCGTCGCCCCGCTTTCAACAGACTCTTTGATTTCTTTTAACATCTTTCGAAAGGTGGCGTTGTCCTGCTGAGTATAAAGGATTTCCAGGCACTGGATAATGGGAAGACCGGCATCGATCATGGTAGAAAACTGACGGGCAAACAGAATGATGTCTGCCTCTTTGACCTTTGGTTGCAGAAACGCTACGTTTTCGAACAGGTCTTTTGGCTTTTTCTTGATCTTGGTCGGGGTAATCTTCAGCCGCGTAAGATTGCTGCGAACAGCATTTTCATTGGCTGCTTCCATCTCCCCTTTTTGAACTTCATTCTTTCTATTCGTACCCACCCATTGGTATACTGGCATGATCAATCCTCCCTTGGTTAAAACGAAATGTAGTTTAACCGTTCATTATCAATATCAAAATCCGGGCCAAACAACAATAATTATGCATACCCGCGCAACTGTGTGTGACAAAAGGTAACGTGCCGCATCAGTTTATTTTTTATCCGAGCGACAGATGTTTTCTGCTCAAGACTCAGCGCCAGGATACGCAGATTATATATCGGCTTACGATACCAGAAACTTGAGAATTTAATTCAAAATTTTTTTAATTTGCAGCCGATAAGGCAATTCTGCGAGGTTTCCGATTGGGATGATACCCTGTATATGTGAATATCTTATTGCGATATCAAATAGTTGTCAAGCACCACACCCGCACCATCAATCAATCTTAACTCTTAACGCGTTTCGGATTCTTATCCAAGGTTCAGGGTTCACAGGTATAGGCAGGGAGCATGGGGCAGAGGGCGTGGGGTAAGGGAAAAAAGATTCAAGATCCTGGTTTCATGGTTTCGCGTTGCGTGTTTCGGGTTTCGTGTCACAGGCTAAAGTTTCGTTCATGATAAGACGCGAGACGCGCACCGCGAAACACGCGCCGCGTAACGCAAAAGATTCCGAATTCGTGAACCCCATGCCCCATGCCCCACACCCCATGCTTTATTTCCTGACACCCGCCTGCCCTGCGAAGCCCGGAGGGCGAAAAAGGGACACCTGATCCGCCTGCGGCGGAACACCTGAAACCTTATCATTGTAACTTTGTCATGAATTATGGTAAGTTATCTTGGTTTGCCGAATCGAACGAACCTTGATCGATCGTTGGTAGCAATTGACAGCGGATGGCGATATCTTCTGCAAAGGAGTCCATAGTGACGAAAAAGTCCAAAATAGCCAATAAAGATCTAACCATAATTACCACCCATGTAAATGCGGATTTCGATGCCATCGCGTCTCTGCTCGCTGCCCAAAAGCTATATCCCGATGCACTGGTAGTATTTCCAGGTTCACAGGAAAAAAATCTTAGAAATTTCTTCATCAATTCGATGGCATATCTGTTTAACATGGCGGAGTTGAATGATATTGACCTTTCAAGCGTAAAGCGGTTGGTTCTGGTGGATACGCGCCAGGCACACCGCATCGGGATGCTCTCAAGCCTTTTGGGCAAGCCGGGCGTTGAAATACATGTTTATGATCACCATCCCGCTACGGAAAGCGACATTAACAGTGATATGGAAATCCATCAACCTACCGGCGCCAATGTCACCATTCTGACCGAGATTATCAATGCAAAGGGAATCCCCATAACGCCGGACGAAGCCACCATCATGTGCCTGGGAATCTATGAAGACACTGGATCGTTTACCTTTTCATCAACCACCGAAAAGGATTTTTTGGCAGCGGCTCAGTTGCTGTCGAAGGGCGCCAATCTCAATGTCATCTCGGATCTTATCGCCAGAGAGTTTAGCCCGGCACAGGTCGTCCTGCTCAATGATATGATTCAGGCAGCCACCCGCTATACCATCAGCGGTGTTGATATTGTGATCACCTCCGTAACCACGGAGAAATACATGCCTGATTTCGCATTTTTGGTTCAAAAAATGGTCAAGATGGAAAATCTTGATGCTCTCTTTGCCATCGCCCGTATGGAAGACAAAATTTATGTGGTGGCCCGCAGCCGGATCAACGAAGTAGACGTTGGCGCAATCGTGACGCCGCTTGGCGGCGGGGGCCACCCATATGCCGCAGCTGCCTCGGTCAAGGGAAAAACCCTGGCTCAAACGGAAAATAAACTAATAGAAATCCTGTACAGCAAAATAAAATCTCAGCGCCAGGCCAAAAACCTGATGTCGGCACCGGCGATTACGGTCGGGGAGGATGTCTCCTGCAAGGATGCCAATGATTTGCTTACGCGCTATAACATCAATGCCCTGTTGGTCATTGAAAAACAGGGCAACGCCGATAAGTTGCGCGGTTACATTACCCGCCTGGTGATTGAAAAGGCGCTATTTCACAAATTAGATGATGTATCCGTGCGCGAATACATGACCACCGAATTGGCCACCGTTGGTCCTGAGGCCGACTTGCTTGAAATTCAAGAAAAGATTATCGAAAACAAACAACGCGTCTTACCGGTATTGGACAACGGCAACATTGTGGGCGTGATAACCCGCACCGATCTTTTAAATACCCTGGTTCGCCAGACTCAGCAATCTGCGGATATTTCAACCGAACTGCTCAATGAACCGATTCATGCCAGAACCAGAAACGTGTCAAAATTTATGAAAGAACGGCTATCGGCCCGGGTGGTTAGGGTATTGAAAAAAGTCGGCGAGGTCGCGGATAAAACCGATTGCGGTGCCTATGTCGTCGGAGGATTCGTAAGGGATTTATTCCTTTATCGTACCGATGAAGACATCGACGTTGTCATTGAAGGTGACGGGATTGCGTTTGCTCAAAAATATGCCGAATTGGAAAAAACGCGCATTCATACCTATGAAAAATTCGGAACGGCAGTCATCATCTATCCCGATGGTTTCAAAATCGACGTGGCCTCAGCCAGATTGGAGTATTATAAGTTTCCGGCTGCCCTTCCAATTGTGGAAATGGGTTCCATAAAGCTCGATCTGTACCGAAGGGACTTTACCATCAACACCCTCGCCATTCAGCTAAACCCGGATAGATTCGGCATGCTCATCGACTTTTTTTCAGCCAGAAGGGACATCAAAGAAAAAGTTATTCGGGTGTTGCACAATTTAAGCTTTGTAGAAGACCCGACCCGCGTATTCCGGGCCATTCGATTCGAACAACGCTATGGGTTTAGCATCGGAAAACTGACAGCCGGGCTCATCAAAAATGCCGTAGCCATGGATTTTTTCAGAGGGTTGAGCGGACGCCGCGTGTTTGCGGAACTCAAACAGATTTTGGAAGAGGAAAATCCGGCACCGGCGCTTGTCCGACTCAATGATTTTGATCTATTAAAAGTGATTCATCCCACAGTTAAGTTTGATAAGCATCTTAAGGCATTATTGAATTCGACCAAAAATGTTTTATCGTGGCATGATTTGCTTTTTTTGGATGAATCTTATATGAAGTGGGTCGTTTATTTTTCGATCCTGATTAATCAATGCGACCGACAGCGCACAGCAGAAATCTGTCAGCGTTTTGAGCTTGCGCCACGCATTGCCAAAATATTCTGTATCGAGCGTTTTGAGGCTGCCAGCTGTCTGTACTGGCTGGAACGAAACCTTCCGGTTTCGAACAGTTTACTGTACCAGAGGCTGATCGGCTTTCGGACCGAACTAATTTTATACATGATGGTGGCCACCCGGCAGCAAAAGGTGAAAAAGTCCATATCCCATTTTTTCACGCGATTGCGCCGTGTAGACATAACGATTAAAGGCCGAGACTTAAAAGCCATGGGACTGGAACCTGGACCCATATTTCGAGATATTCTCAAGGCCACCCTGGATGCGAAATTAAACGGTAAAGTAAAAACCCACATCGAAGAACTTGAGTTTGCCCGCGGTTGTATCCGATAATAGAGTCGGGATCTGGGATTTCGATGAAGCGGAGAAATCGCCCAGTGCTGCTATGGTAAGGAGTAGGTGAATGAGTCAAAAAAAGAGAATCTTAAGTGGTATGCGTCCGACGGGACCGCTGCATCTCGGCAATCTTCTCGGTGCCCTGGCCAACTGGGTCGACATGCAAGATGAATATGACTGTTTCTTTTTCATTGCCGACTGGCATGCTTTAACCAGTGACTATGACCATACCGACCCGATTGAAGATTATAAAAAAGAAATCATGATCGACTGGCTAAGTGCAGGATTAACGCCGGATAAAAGTACCCTGTTCGTCCAATCATGTGTCAAAGAACACGCAGAATTATTCCTTCTGCTTTCGATGATAACGCCGGTACCCTGGTTAGAGCGCAACCCGACGTATAAGGAACAGATCGGGCAACTCAGCAATAAAGACTTATCCACGTTTGGTTTTTTAGGCTATCCAGTACTTCAAGCCGCTGATATCATCATGTATAAGCCATATGGGGTGCCGGTCGGAGTTGATCAGGCACCGCATGTCGAAATTACCCGCGAAATTGCCCGGCGGTTTAATCACTTCTTCGGTGATGTGTTTCCGGAGCCTGAAGTGATTTTGACCGAAACGCCCAAAATCCTCGGCACCGACCGGCGTAAAATGAGTAAAAGCTATGACAATGCAATCTTTTTATCCGATAGTCCGGAGACCATCAGCAAAAAGGTTGCTGGCATGATCACCGATCCTCAGCGCGCCAGACGTGCCGATCCTGGGAATCCGGATGTCTGCAATGTATTTGACTTTCACAAATTATATACAAATCCGGATTTGGTGGCTGAAATCGATCAGCAATGCCGTAACGCAGGAATCGGGTGCGTGGAGTGCAAACAGAAAATGGCCCAACATCTCATCCAGGCATTGGAACCGATCCGGGAAAAGCGTGCTTACTACGAGGCCCGGCCCCATTTGGTGGAGGAAATCATGGTCGAAGGAAGCAACTCAGCTCGAAAGACCGCCCAAGAAACCATGGAGGATGTCAGGAGGGCGATCAAGATATAAATAGACAAAGCGGAACGATACCACACTTCGATATTCGAAATTCCTTGTTCGATATCCGATTTTCAGCATAATTTGTAATACGCAATTGGAGCAAAAACCCACTATGCCAGAAGAGCCTTACAAGGTCCATCTCGAAAATATATTTGAAGGGCCCATGGACCTTCTGGTCCACCTCATAAAGAAAAATGAGCTGGATATCTACGATATTCCCATTGCCTTAATAACGGATCAGTATCTTCAGTACCTGGAATGGATGAAGATGATGAACATCAACTTTGCCGGCGAATTCATTGTCATGGCAGCCACATTGGCTCAGATAAAATCACGTATGTTGCTGCCAATTCACCCAGAGGATGATCAGGAAGATCCGCGGCTGGAAATCACACAACCCTTGATAGAATATATGCAGATGAAATCAGCGGCCGAACAATTGACGGAAAGGCAGTTGCTGGGAGAAAATATCTTTGTCAGAGGCTCCCAGCGCGAAGATATTCTGGCAGCCTCACAGGATGAGTATATTAAAATCGGCCTGTTCGAGCTAATCGATGCGTTTCAGAAAATCCTGGAATCGATGCCAAGCGACGATCGCATGGAATTCAGCGCAGATAGAATCTCCGTAAAGGACAGGATCTCACAGATTGCAGATATACTGGAATCTAAAGGCTCCACCACGTTCGAAGAATTGTTTTCGGAGCATCCTAATAAAAGCGACTTGATCATTACATTTCTAGCGATTCTTGAAATGGTTAAACTCGCATTGATTCGAATTGTTCAACACGTCCAGTCCGGCGCAATAAGGTTATTTTATTTATAATGGAAAACATTAAAAATATCATAGAAAGTCTGCTTTTTGTCGCCGATGAGCCATTGACCGTTGATCGGCTCAAAAGAATTCTGGCGCAAGCAGATTCAAAAGAAATTCGAAAGGCATTGGATGATATCGCCACAGAATATGATGCGAGAAATGGTGGTTTTTACCTGCATCAGGTTGCCGGAGGATATCAGGTTCGCACGCATCCCGAGTATTCACCTTGGATCAAGCGCTTAATTCAGCCTAAACCACTGCGACTCAGCAAGCCGGCCCTGGAGACCCTGGCTATTGTAGCTTACAAACAACCGGTAATTCGCAGTGATATCGAACATATACGAGGCGTCGACTGCGGCGGTGTACTGCGGGTGCTGCTGGAGCGTAAATTTATTCGGGTTCTGGGTCGAAAGGAAATTCCCGGCCGTCCCCTGATCTATGCCACCACACGGCGTTTTCTGGAAGTTTTTGACTTAAAAACCTTAAAAGACCTGCCCACTCCCAAAGAAATCGAGGAACTCGGCAATTCAGCGCTGGAACAAGCAGTAGAGACGCCATCGGAAGATTCAGATAATTCGGAATCCGAAACGTAAAAAATGCTTGACTTAAAAGCGTGTAACCCTTTATGTATTCACGGTGTTTAATGGTGGTTTGTTTTGGGGGGGGGTGATTGGCGTTATGGTTAAATCAGAACTGGTTCAAGTACTAAAAGATAAAGTCGAACTGAGCAGTGCTCAGGCTGAGAAAGTCGTGGATATATTTTTTGAGACGATCACCGACACCCTTTCTCAAGGCGATCGCGTCGAAATCAGAGGTTTTGGTAGTTTCTCGGTAAATAGTTACAAATCCTATGTTGGACGCAACCCGAAAACAGGTGCTCAAATTAACGTACCGCCGAAAAAATTACCCTTTTTTAAAGTGGGTAAACAGCTAAAAAAATTGGTCGACAAATAAACGGGCGGTTAACTCAGTGGGAGAGTGCTACCTTCACACGGTAGAAGTCACTGGTTCAAATCCAGTACCGCCTACCAGATTTAAGAAGGGTTTACAGACATCATTGTTTGTAAGCCCTTTTTTTTAAATAGCGTATGAGAGGTTTTTTTTATAAATCTTTAATTGTAGTCCGCTCCGCTGTCTACACCTTGCTATCCCTTCTTTTCCTTTTGAATGTATAAGCTTCCACCTGTATTCTTTGTACATAAAGGCATGTTATCTTTGATGAAGTCACTAAATGCAAATGCTACGTAGTCATTGAAAAAATAGATACTCCATTCACGATTATAGGAAAGAAATGCACGCAAGAAGTAATTCTCATTCCAGTATCTACCTTTCATCAGCCATTCAGCTGGATACTCGAATGGATAAAAAACGTCGTGAAAATGGATAAAGACGCCTGATGGCAGAAGTGGCAAAATCTCAAATATCAATAATTGCAGGTCACTGCCACACTTCACAACATGACTTGAGTCAATGAACAAGAAGTCACCTGCTTCCAGCGCCAATAAAATCTCAGATGGAACTTCTTGAATTTTCCTGTCAATAATTCTGACGTGGTCTTTATCTTCGCTTCTCAACAACCCTATGACGCGATCTGGATAAGGTTCAATGAAAGTAATTTCGGGTCTGTAAGAAAAGAATCCATCAACGGTATCAAGTATAGCAGCGGATGAAAAGCCTGATCCGACCTCAATAATCCGCTTGGGCTTGTGTTTCCTTAGAAAACAGTATAGAAAAATTGCATCAGAATAAGCATACATACCGTTATCATAGTAGTATCTATATTCTGGTTTTTGTTGTTCTGGAAAAGGCAACTCCTCGTAGAATTGAATATATTCATTAAGTATCTTAAATTGACTCTCTTTGTTCAGTTTAACATCCGGCAGTTCCAGTCCCTGTTTTTTTTTCGATTTGACATAGATCAAAATCTCATCCCTATCCGGTATTGGAGAACAATAATGGCCGGCCGGATATCGTCCTTGTTTGTCTATCTGTTGATGCAAGTTTCCAATAAATGGCATTTTTTTAAGAAAGAATTTTTTTAATCGTTTCATGCTCTTTCCTTTTTATCTGAAATCAGCCCCCTTTAATCATATTTTGGAGAGTATCAAAAAACTGTAACATAGAAGTGAGCTGCGGGCCTAGCGTTGCGCATAGCCGGATGCCGATGAAGCGCAGCGGAATTGCCAGTCCGAGTTAATGCGATTGTTAGCCAGTTTCTTTTATCCGCTTGGCTTCAACGATAAATGTCTGGATATCCGTATTTAGCATCAGTGGCAATATCTGCTCTATTTCTTCATCCTTAAAATTCCACCACTCCAACTCCAGTAGTTGCTGAATAGTCTTTTCATCGAATCTTTTTTTTACCAAACGAGCAGGATTGCCCGCATAGATTGCGTATGGTTCCATATCATTTGTGACTACAGCACGCGTTCCCACGACAGCTCCATCACCAATTCTTACGCCAGACATAATTACGGCTTCACTGCCGATCCAAACATCATTTCCGATTATCACGTCGCCTTTCGTTTTGGGATGCCCGGTGATATGCCGTCCACTTTCCCACAAATAATTAAATGGGTATGTTGTTACCCAATCCATCCGGTGTTCTCCCCCCAAAAAAATCTTAACCCCTGATGCAATTGAACAAAACGCACCGATTTTTAAGGTAGCTCCTTCATTCCATGTGCGTATTTTTGGAATTCCATACGTACCCCGGCCAATCTCATATTGAGGATATTTTTCATGTAATGCTTCGACTCTCTTAAAACGTATTCTATTGATATGTTTTTTAAGTGATTTGAATATATTCATCATAGTTAATATGGCTAACTATTGAGTGTTTTGTGGCCACAATATCAAAAATTAAGGTCTAAAACCACTTTTATTTGATTTACCAATAGATCACAAATTACGAAGAATCTCGCCAAGCTTTTTTTCCAGAATATCCACTTCAAGCGGCTTGAGCATGTAACCGTCAAAACCCAGGGATTTGGCGTGTTCGTCGGTTAAATCAAAATCACTGGCGGTAATGGCAAAAATAATGATGGGCGGTACGGCATCCTTTTGAAGGCGGCGGATCTCCCGGGTTAATTCGTAGCCGTCCATATCCGGCATTTCAAGGTCTGTCAGAACAAGGTCATATGGCTTTTTACGATACATCGACAGCGCCTGCTGGCCATCGGCTGCGGTATCCACCTGATAGCCGAGGTATATGAGCTGACTGTGCATCATTTCCAGGCTAATTTCGTTGTCCTCAACCAATAAAATCGTCTCTATACGCTTTGCGGCTTCGGTCTGCTCTGCACCCGGAGTGCTGAGCATTTCGCGTTCCTCTTCAAAATCGGCAAACGTCAGGGCAATGTTACGGAAGGTATTTTCCAGCGCCAGAAATGCGTCGACGACATCGGGATCGAAATGTTTCCCTCGACCCTCGCTAATAATTTTGACGGCTTCTTCGTGAGAAAGGGGTGGCTTATAGATGCGCTTGCTGATCAGGGCGTCATAAACATCTGCCAGGGCCATCAATCTTCCCGAGATCGGTATTTCGTCTGCTTTCAACCCCCGGGGATAACCGGAGCCGTCCCACTTTTCCTGATGGGTAAAGGCAATTTCTCGGGCGCATCGCAAATAAGAATTTTTCCCTAATTTTTGTTCGGTGATATGTAAGGCATCGTGTCCATAATTCGTATGTTTCTTCATCTCCACGAATTCATCATCGGTCAATTTGCCGGGTTTCAATAAAATATCATCCGGCACGCCCACTTTGCCTACATCATGCAAAGGCGCTGATCGATACAGCAATTCGATAGTCTCATCATCTAACGCATCACGAAACTGGGGGTGCTCTTTCAAATGCACGGCCAACGCTTTGACATAATTTTGAGTCCGTTTGATGTGCCCACCCGTTTCCGGATCCCGGTATTCTGCCAATGTCGCCAGACTTTCTATGGTTATCGCCTGAGTCAAAGCGATTTCCCGGGTACGCTCTTTGACCAATTGTTCCAGATAATCCCGATAACGTTTAAGCTCCAGGTGATTTCGGACGCGGGCCCTGACCAGATCCGGATTAAATGGCTTTGTAATGTAGTCTACGGCCCCAAGAGCGAGCCCTCTGGCTTCATCGGCGTCATCGCTCAGGGCAGTAATAAAGATCACCGGTACATACCTGGTTTTCTCATCTGCTTTTAAGCGCTCACATACTTCATAGCCATCCATCTCCGGCATCATAATATCCAGCAATATAAGCGAAAGACGTGTTTTCTCGGCGATGGCCAAGGCACCCTTACCGTGTTTGGCAACCAGCAGATGATATCCGAGATTGTCCAGGGTTTCATGTAGAATTTTCAGGTTGGTCGGATTATCATCCACCAGTAATATTTTCTCGGCTTTGGTTTGATCTTTTCCGGTTGATGTTTCGGCAGGAGTCATTTTTCTGTCCTTTTCTCAGGCGCTTTGTGATGCGATACCGATAAAATTATGTTGATGTTTGCAAGTTACGGTTTTCAATAATTGTGGCTGATACTGGATACTGGATACTGGATGCTCGATGCTCGATCGCGTATCCAGAATCGAGGATCGAGCATCATGCATTTGATAGTACACTGTAGATTTAAGTCCCAATGCTTTTCAAAATCTGACTTTGTGTGCCTCTATCCATATCGTCCAATGCAA
>JASFPE010000097.1:0-13284 GCA_050116155.1 Desulfobacterales bacterium | reverse complement strand
CCTGAAACGTCGCACCATTTCCAAGCGCTGAGCGCACGAAAATAGATCCACCATGTTCCTGGATGATACCATAGGCCACGGATAATCCAAGCCCCACGCCTTTGCCTTTTTTTTTGGTGGTGAAAAAGGGCTCAAATAATTTAGAAATATTGACATAGGCGATGCCGGGTCCGGTATCGCTCACATTGATCTGAATTTTGTCCTCACTGGTGAGAAGCTTGGATGTTACTTTTAGTATGCCACCACCGCTAGCTTCCATCGCCTCTGCCGCATTGGAAACCAGATTCATAAAAACCTGCTGGAGTTGATCTTCGGAACCCACCAGTTCCGGCAGGCTGGGGTCTAATTCTTTTTCAACCTTCACACCGCAAATTTTTAGCAGATTCGAATTTAAAAGCAGTGTTTGCTCGATGAGCCGGTTAATGTCGAGTCTCCTGGGCTCCATTTTGGATTGTCTGGAAAACGCCAGCAGGTTGGAGACAATGCGGCTCGTGCGACGGGTTTCGGTTTCCATCAAATCTAGATATTTTGCAAATTGATCAATTTCATTTTTATGAAGTTCGTCTTCGCCGACAATTCTTTTCATCAACATAATCAGATTTAAAATGCCCGCGATGGGATTGTTGATTTCGTGAACCACCGAGGCGGAGAGTTTACCCAAAGAGGACATCTTATCTTGGTGCAGCAGCTTCTCATGGGTTTCTTTCAACTGGCGAGTTCGTTCTTCAACCATGAATTCCAGGCGGCGGGTGATTTCTTCTTCTTCTTTTTTATGCTGGGTAATGTCGCGGCTGATGTGAATAAATTTTGAAATTTTCCCGTCTTTTTCCCAAATCGGATAAATATTTACCTCGTAGTACCGGCTTTCGCCGTTGGGAAGCACCCGGGTCTGAATCTGCCGCACCGGTCTTTTGTTGCGCACCACATCCTGCAACGGGCAAATCGTTTCAAGGTCGATACAGGGATAATCAATTTTGTGATAGACCTGGTGGCATTTTTTACCGATGACATCTTGCGGGGTATAGCCCATTTTTGTCAAAAACGCTTCATTGACCTCAACGATTTCCATATCCGGGGTGATCACCAGAATGAAATCTTGAATACCGTTTAAGATGGTTTCCATTTCATCGGTACGCTCGCGGAGTTTACGCTCCTCCAGGCCGATGGCATTCCAGAATATTTTAAACACTTGATGGGCAAGAATCCGGATACGTTGAGGGCGGGTTTGCAGAATATCTTCAAGAATTTCACTGTCTGGGGTTAGGATAATGATGAGATCTATATTATAGCGCGGGTCGTACAGCTTGTGGCAGTCGTCAAAGGTAAGCAGACCCAGTTGATCGGCGAGCACCCTTCCAGGGCTTTTGGGCTCGGGATCGGTGACGGCTAAAATCGGTGCGTATATTTCCCCCTGCTCATAGACAGAGGTTGTTTTTTCGAGAATTTCCCTGCAAAATTCTCCGCCGCCAACCAGCCCAATATTGATAACGGATGGTTCTTTTTCCGGCATGAAACAGACTCCTGGCTCGAGTTACGCGTTGCGGGATGCGTGTTACGTGTTTCGAGTTGCGCGGTGCGGGTTACGAGTACTGAGGATTTTATCTAATCCCGTTGTCTGATATTTGTAACCCCGTAACGCGAATCGCGTACCGCGAACCACGAGTCCCGCACCGTGTAACGCGGAATGCGTTGCCCTAAAAAATAAAACTTTACCATGCGAAAGTGTCTGTTTCAAGGGCATTTTTCGGTTGACAAAAAGTCTAAAAACAACTAAATTCGCCTCTTCGTGCTTTCTGACAGTCGTTGAGATAATCAACGCAGAAACGGATTAAATTTTCAAAATAAATTCCTCGAACAAGGAGTATGACACCATGAGTGATGACGTGCGTGGATCTGTGCTGGTTCTCGGAGGTGGCATCGCAGGAATGCAAGCATCCTTGGACCTGGCAAACTCGGGTTATTTTGTACACCTGGTTGAAAAATCATCCGCCATTGGGGGATTGATGTCTCAGCTGGACAAAACCTTTCCCACCAATGACTGTGCCATGTGAATTCTCTCGCCCAAACTGGTCGAGGTCGGCCGGCATCTGAACATAGAACTTATTACCAACAGTGAATTACTGAATCTTGACGGCGAACAGGGAAACTTTAAGGCTCGCCTTCGAAAAAATGCTCGCTATATAGACATCTCCAAATGCACCAGCTGCGGTGAATGTACCACGGTTTGCCCGGTTGATCTGCCGGATGACTATCAGGAAGGTCTTTCCACCAAAAAGGCAACTTACAAGGAATATGCCCAGGCTATCCCGGGTGCCTTTGCGATTGAAAAAGGCGACAAAGCACCCTGTCGTCTGGCCTGTCCGGGCGGCCTGAACGTGCAGGGCTACGTCAACATGGTCAAAGTCGGCAAATACAAAGAAGCCCTGGAAATTATCATGGAAGACCTGCCTTTGCCCGGTGTGCTGGGACGCATTTGTCCCCACGGATGTGAAGATGCCTGCCGGCGATGTGATGTGGATGAAGCCGTAGCGATTCGGGATCTGAAGCGTTTGGCAGCAGATAAATTTGACCCACGGGAAGTCAAGATCGAATGTCCACCGCCCAGAGAAGAAAAGGTAGCCATCATCGGATCCGGACCGGCCGGTCTTTCTTGTGCTTATCATCTGGCCCGCAAAGGCGTTTTGTCCACTATTTACGAAGCCCTGCCGGAGCCAGGCGGCATGCTGCGGGTGGGTATCCCGGCGCATCGATTGCCACGGGAGGTATTGGACCGGGAAATTGAGGTCATCACCAATCTGGGTGTTGAGCTGAAGACAAACAGCCTGCTGGGACCGGACTTGACCGTGGATGATCTGTTAAACAACGGATATAAAGCCGTTTATCTGGCCCTGGGTGCACACAAGGGTATCGAGCTGGGCATCCCCGGTGAAAAAACCAACGGTGTTCGCCAGGGGGTTGAATTCTTAAGAGAGGTAAACCTCACCGGAAAAGCCGAAGTCGGCAAAAAAGTGGCGATTATCGGTGGCGGTAATGTGGCCATCGATGTGGCGCGCTCTGCGGTGCGCCTGGGGGCTGACGAGGTTAATATTATTTACCGCCGAACCCGCAATGAAATGCCGGCCTGGGAAGAAGAGATTCGGGCAGCTGAAGACGAAGGCACTCAGATCACTTATCTGGCCGCACCCCAGGAAATTCTCACCCGCGACGGCAAAGTTGTCGGACTGCGCTGCATTCAGATGGAGCTTACCGAGCCAGATTCATCCGGTCGTAAGCGCCCCATTCCGGTTCCGGGCAGCGAATTTGAAATTGAAATCGATCAATTGATCCCGGCCATTGGCCAGAGACCGGATTTATCCGCGATCGAAGATGTCACCGGATTGACATTTTCCCGCTGGGGAACCACTGAAGTTGATTCCCTTACTTTTGCCAGCGAGCGTGAAGGTGTGTTTGCCGGTGGCGATCTGCAAACCGGTCCGTGGGTGGCCATCGGTGCCATCGGCGCCGGCAAAGAAGCCGCCGAGTCAATTTTGCGTTATATTGAAGGACGCGACCTGGCCGAAGGGCGCGAGCCCATCGTGTATGATGATCCGTGTTATCGCCCGGTTCCGGAAGATGAGCCCAGGATCGAAAGGGCCAAAATGCCGGAACTTGCGTTCGAAAAACGGCAGGGCAATTTCGACGAGGTCGAACTGGGCTATGAAGAAGCAGACGGCCGGGCTGAAGCGGCACGCTGTTTGAACTGCGGGTACTGCTGTGAGTGTTATCAGTGTGTGGATGCCTGTCTGGCCAATGCCATCGATCACAGCCAGCAGGATGAGATTTTGAAACTTGATGTCGGTTCCGTAATTCTGTGCCCCGGCAGCGAACCCTATGACCCGACCCATCTGGAAAATGTCTACCACTACAGCACCAGCCCCAATGTGGTCACCAGCCTGGAGTTCGAGCGGCTCCTGAGTGCTTCGGGTCCCACCATGGGACATTTGAAAAGACCTTCGGATGATAAGGAGCCCCAAAAGATTGCCTGGTTGCAGTGTGTGGGTTCCAGAGACGACAACCAATGCGGCAACGGCTACTGTTCTTCGGTATGCTGCATGTATGCCTGCAAGGACTCCATGATTGCCAAGGAACATGCCGACGGCGACCTGGAATGTGTCATTTTTAATATGGATATCCGGACGTTCGGCAAAGACTATGAGAAATATTACAATCGCGCCAAAGATGCCGGAATCCGGTTTGTCAAATCCCGCATTCATTCCCTGGACGAGGTCGGTGATAGCGGCAATTTGAGCATCCGCTATATGGATGACTCCGGTGAATTGCAGATCGAAGAGTTTGACATGGTGGTGCTTTCGGTCGGACTCCAGGTGCCGCAATCGACAGTGGAGCTGGCCGCACGAATCGGTGTTGAACTGGATAAATCCAATTTTGCGGTGACCCATCCATTTACGCCCATCGAAACCTCGCGGGCCGGGGTATATGCCTGCGGTGTCTTTCAGGAACCCAAAGACATACCGAGCTCGGTTACCGAAGCCAGTGCCGCTGCGAGTGCTGCCGGTGCGCGTTTGGCTTCGGCCCGCAACTCCCTCACCCGGAGCGAGGAGCTTCCGGACCAGATCGATGTCAGCGGTCAGGAGCCTCGCATCGGGGTGTTTGTGTGTAATTGCGGCGTGAATATCTCCAGCGTGGTCGATGTTGCCGCTGTTGAAGAATATGCCAAAAGCCTGCCGAATGTGGTCTACTCCGGACAGCAATTGTTCACCTGCTCGCAGGACGCCCAGGATTTGATGAAGGAGATTATCAAAGAACATGGCTTGAACCGGGTGGTGGTGGCGGCCTGCACTCCCAAAACCCATGAGCCGATTTTCCAGGACACCATGGAATCCTGCGGAGTCAACAAATATCTTTTTGAAATGGCCAATATTCGCAATCAGGATTCCTGGGTACATTCCGAAAACAAGGAAGACGCTTCGGATAAAGCCAAGGACCTGGTGCGCATGTCTGTGGCGCGCGCTTCTACCCTCCGCCCCCTCGATGAAAAGAAAATTCCGGTCGTTCAACGGGGACTGGTTATCGGCGGTGGTGTGGCCGGAATGAATGCCGCTCTGGGATTGGCCGACCAGGGATATGAGGTCGTGCTGGTGGAAAAAGAGGCCGAGCTCGGCGGGCTGTCCAAAACGCTGACGGCAACCATCGAAGGTGCGAGTATCAAAGATTACCTGAACGAACTGATTCCGAGGGTAAGCCAGCACGACCAAATCCAGGTTCTGACCAACGCGCTGATCGTCAGTTTTGGCGGGTTCAAGGGCAACTTTACCACCGAGCTTTTGGTGGGACCGGATATGGTTCAGCGCAAAATAGAACATGGCGTCGTGATTGTGGCTACCGGGGCCAACGAATATCAGCCCGGTGAAGACGAATATCTGTACGGCCAGGATGACCGGGTGATGACGCAGCTGGAACTGGCGCGGCGGATGGAATGCGGCGAGATCGGTGATCCCCAGAATGTCGTCATGATTCAGTGCGTGGGGTCACGTAACGATGAAAACCCAAATTGTTCCAGAGTCTGTTGTCAGACGGCCGTTAAAAACGCGCTGCATTTAAAAGAGCAAAATCCCGACACCAACGTATACGTGCTTTATCGGGATATCCGTACCTATGGCGTGCTGGAGGAATACTATACCGAAGCCCGCAAGAAAGGCGTATTGTTCTTCCGCTTCGATCAGGACAACCCGCCGGTTGCAGAAGCCACCGACGATGGTGTGACGGTGACATTTATGGATCACATATTAAACCGACCGCTGCAGGTCACCACCGATATTCTGGTGCTCAGCGCCGGCATGCAGGCCGCGGACACCGAAGAGCTGTCATCCATCCTCAAGCTGGCCCGCACGCCCGACGGTTATATGATGGAGGCCCATGTCAAATTGCGACCGGTGGATATGGCCACGGAAGCCGTCTTTGTTTGCGGTACCGCGCACAGTCCCAAGTTGATTTCTGAATCCATCGCCCAGGCTTACGCGGCGTCCGCCAGAGCGATTACTTTTCTGTCGCAAACGTCTCTGACCTTGTCGGCGGTGACGGCCCGGGTGGAGCCTGAAAAGTGTGCTTCCTGTCTGATCTGCGTGCGATCATGTCCCTATGATGTTCCCAGGATCAACGCAGACGGGGTCAGCGAAATTGATGAGGCCCTGTGTCATGGATGTGGCATTTGCACGGCGGAATGCCCGGCCAAGGCCATTCAATTGAACTGGTATGAGGATGATCAGATCCTCTGTAAGGTTGAGGCGCTGCTTGAAGGGGTTATCTAGAATTCGGAAGTGGGAATGCGGAATGCGGAAAATGGAATGCGGAATTCGGAATTTCCCAATTGCGGATTTTGGATTTTGGAATTTGGATTTAAAATAAGGAAGAATACCTTAACTTTAGGCATTTTTATCCGCCGTATTTCTGGCGGATTGGGCAATTTAGACATTTTAGGCATTTTTCTTATTTATGCATAAATATACAGAACTTTTAAAAAAGAGGAGAAAATGAGCGAAAACTTTGAGCCAATTATTCTGGCCTTTTGCTGCAATTTCTGAGGTTACACGGCAGCGGACCTGGCAGGTTCGATGAGATTGCAATACCCGACGAATATTAGAATCGTTCGCGTTCCGTGTTCCGGAAAAGTGGACGTCATTCACATCATGCGCGCCATTGAGAAGGGGGCTGATGGTGTATGCGTCATCGGGTGTCTGGAAGGCGAATGTCATTATAATTCCGGCAACCTGATGGCCAAGCGGCGGGTTGCCCAGGTCCAGCAAATTCTGGACACCATCGGGATCGGTGCCGGACGGGCCAAGATGTACAATCTCTCATCCAGCGATGGCCCCCGTTTTGCACAATATGCTAAGGAATTTACCGAAGAGATCAAGGAACTCGGTCCCAATCCGCTGCATTTGTCAAAAACCAAGGCAGCGTAAAAACGGTTGGCCGGTTGGCCGGTTTGCCGTTTGCCGGCTGGTTTTCGGAACTTGATTGTGTTTTGGAGAACGGGCAAACGGGCTAAACGGGCAAACGGGCCAACGATAATAAAGGAGAGGTTACGATAAATGATAGTTGCAGATAGAAAACCGGTTGAGGAAATCATCGAGTACCTCAAAGATCACAAAAATATCCTGATCCTGGGATGCAATGAATGCGTTACTGTTTGCGAAGCAGGCGGTAAAAAAGAAGTTCAGGTGCTGGCATCTGCCCTGCGGATGAATGCCAAAAAAGAGGGCAATGAGATCAGCATCGATGAAATCACCTTAGAGCGTCAATGCGATCGCGAATATGTGGAAGAAATTCGAGATGTCATCGACAAGTATGATGCCGTGGTGTCGCTTGCCTGTGGGGTCGGTGTTCAGTTTACGGCCGAAACCTACCCAACCACCATGATCTACCCCGGGGTGAACACCTGCTTTATGGGGGCGACGGAAGAAAGAGGTCTGTGGACGGAGCGCTGCCAGGGATGCGGGCAATGTATTTTGGCCACCACCGGTAGTATCTGTCCGGTAGCGCGGTGTGCGAAACGGCTGTTTAATGGTCCCTGTGGCGGTTCTACGGCTGGTAAATGTGAAATCAATCCGGAGGTCGATTGTGCCTGGCAGTTGATTATCGATCGCCTAAAGGCATTGGATAAACTTGACGAATACGAAAAACTTTGCCCCGTGAAAGACTGGTCAACCGAAAGAGCAGGGGGCCCCAGAAAAGTTGTCAGGGAGGATGTGCAGCAATGAGTGTAAAAACACCCAGTAAACTGGAAAAGATTCTGAACGAAGGTCACTATGCCGTTACCTCTGAGTGCGGACCCCCTCGGGGCAGTAATCCCGAGCATATCATTAAAAAAGCCGAGCTGATAAAAGATCATGTAGACGCCATCAATATAACGGATAATCAAACATCCATGACCCGCCTGTGCAGCCTGGCGGCCTGTATCCGTCTTAAGTTGATGGGATTGGAACCCGTGCTGCAGATGGTTACGCGCGATCGCAATCGCATCGCTTTGCAGAGCGACATTTTGGGTGCGGCGTCATTTGATATACACAATATTTTATGCCTTTCGGGTGATCACAACAGCTTCGGCGATTGTCCCCAGGGGCAAAATGTACACGACATCGATTCCATGCAACTGGCCCAAATGGTGAGACTCATGCGGGATGAGGGTAAATTTATTAGCGGTGATGAGCTTGATGGACAGCCTCAAATGTTTGTCGGTGCCGCCGCCAATCCCTTTGCCGACCCCTTTGAAATTCGGGTACCGCGTTTGGCGAAGAAAGTTGCCGCCGGTGTTGAGTTCATTCAAACCCAGTGCATCTACAACCTGGATAAATTCGAAGAGTGGATGAAGGGTGTGGTTGACCGCGGCCTGCATGAAAAATGCTATATTTTAGCAGGACTAACCCCCATGAAAAGCGTCGGCATGGCCAAATACATGCAAAAACGCGTCCCCGGGATGGATGTACCGGATGAGGTTATCACCCGGCTGCAAGGGGTTGAAAAAGATAAACAGGCCGATGAGGGCATCAAGATGTGCATCGAATCTATTGAGCGGCTCAAAGAGGTCGAAGGCGTCAAAGGGTTTCACATCATGGCGATTGAGTGGGAAGAAAAAGTTCCTGAAATCGTGGAAGCAGCCGGTCTTTATCCCCGACCGAAAGTGGATTAGGCGGAATCTGCTTTAGATTTATTTCACCTTAAAGACCCTGTCTCCATTGTATTGGAAGACAGGGTTTCTATTTTTTGTTACTATTAAGATACACTGTTTTTTGGGGAAGTCCGAAATTTTGTTGAATACATCACTTGATAAATGATGCAATCTCAACGAAAACAGGGAAATGGTTTTATGGAAAATTTAATTTATCTTGACAATGGCGCCACCTCATATCCCAAACCCGATGAAGTATATAGCTTTATAGATTCTTTTTACCGGAACTTCGGGGTCAACCCGGGACGTTCCGGTTATGACTTGTGCATGGAAACCGGTGCGCTGGTGGATACCACCCGTAAGATGCTTGCCGACTTTTTTAATGGCAATAACCCCAACCGGCTATGTTTTTCGTACAACTCCACCGATGCACTCAACCTGATCATTTTCGGTATGCTAAAAAAGGGAGATCATGCCATCACATCAACCCTTGAACATAATTCCGTACTTCGACCGCTTTATCATCAGAGCAAATTTAACGGTGTGGAGGTCGACTATATACCTTTCGACGCCAAGGGATTTATCGATCCCGATGAAATTAAAAAAAGAATCAAAACAAATACCCGTCTTGTCATCGTCAATCACGCCTCTAACGTCATCGGTACGGTTCAGCCACTAGAGGCCGTCGGGCGCATCTGTCGCGAGTATGGTGTTCCCTTTGCCGTTGATGCCTCTCAATCTGCCGGTAAAATTCCCATTGATATCGAGCAATTGCACATCGACGTGGTTGCGTTTACCGGTCATAAATCCCTGTTGGGTCCGACCGGCATCGGTGGCCTGTATGTGAGACCGGGAGTTGACATTCGACATACCCGCGCCGGAGGGACGGGCGTCCGCTCTGCCGAGCGGATGCACCTGGAGGAATATCCTTACAGGCTTGAATATGGCACCGGCAATGTTATGGGCATCGCCGGACTGCATGCCGGTTTAAAGTGGATCGAAAAGAAAGGTATCGATCAAATTCACGATCATGAAATGCGATTGGCCCGCATGTTGATCGACGGTCTCGGTAAACTGGATGGCGTGTCGCTCCATTGCCAGGATGACCTGGCCGATCATATCAGTGTTATCAGTTTCAATATCGACGGTCTGGAGGCACTTGATACCGGAACTCTTTTGGATGGCGATTATAATATTGCCTGTCGTACCGGACTCCATTGCGCGCCTCTTGTGCATGAACAACTGGGGACCGCTAAAACCGGCGGATCGGTTCGCATCGGTATTGGACCTTTTAATACAGAGGACCACATCAAGACCACCATCGAAGCCGTTGGAGAAATTGTCGAGTTTCAAAAAAGCAAGTAATTCAAAATTTCCCACCCAGATTAACCACGCTTGATCCCAGACCGTCCCCGGAAAAAGATTTTCCTGTGGTTTTGGTGTGTTCTACGGATTTTTTATGAACACACATTCATTTATTTTTTATTGTGTTGAGTTGGTATTATTTTTTCCTCATTAATTTTTATATTTTTATAATATACTGAAATACTATGAAATAAATATTAATCTGATTTTGTATTTTTAGGTTGACAAAGGTTTTTACAGTGATATAAAATGAATGAACGTTCATTCATTTTATATTAAATTCCATAAGGATACTGAAATTGCCTCCCTTCAACACGAAAGAAAAAAACGATAAGTACCATCGAATTCTCGAAGCTGCCGTTAGAATCTTTGCCAAACAGGGGTTTCATCAGTCCACGATTGCACAAATCGCGAAAGAAGCGGGTGTGGCCGACGGCACGATTTACCTCTATTTTAAAAATAAAGACGACATATTGGTTCAATTTTTCAGCTACCGGACCAAACAGGTCTTCGAGCAATTTCAGGCAGAAGTTGATCGTGCCTCTAACAGCCTGGATAAACTGCGCAATTTGATTCGTAGACATCTCGAGGAATTTCAGAAGGACAGAGACGGCGCGATTGTCTATCAGGTTGAAACCCATCAGTATAACCGATTGGCTGAAGCCCAGATCAAAGAAATGTCCAAGATGTATCTGGATATCATTGCCGATATTGTAGAGCAAGGCCAACAGACGGGAGCGATCCGTAAGGAGCTATATGTGGGATTGGTAAAGCGTTTCATTATCGGAGCCGTGGATGAAGTGATTAATACCTGGGTCCATGCCGATGAAAACTATGATCTGGCATCCATGGCTGACCCGTTGGTCGACCTGTTTATCAAAGGTATTGGCACTACCGAATAAGTATCATCCGTGATTTGTCATGTTGGTTAATCGTTTAGAGAATGATTGGAATAATGGAATACTGGAATGATGGGTTTAAGAAAGAGTAATCAGAAAGAGAGCATCGTTTTCTGCGTTTCGTACCCAGTATTCCAACATTTCATTATTCCATATTTCCATGCGGTTTTGAAAGGAGGATTCTAACAAAAAATATAATTATTCTAATATGTTATAGAAATTTCAATATCCAAAACAAATACCCGCCACAAAGGAGTCAAAAATGGCACAATTATTAACAGATCGAAGGGATGTCGATTTTGTTCTTTTTGAACAATTGAAGATCGAAGAATTCAGTAAATTTGAAACATATGCTGAATTTAACAAAAAAACCATTGGTCTGATCATATCTGAAGCCCGCAACTTAGCCGTTAAGGAAATGCTCCCCACTCAAATTGACGGCGACCGGGAAGGGACTCGTTTTGAAGATGGCAAAGTAAAGGTTCCGGAGTCTTTCCACAAAGTCTGGGATGAATTTAAGGCTGGCGAATGGGTTGCTTTGATAGATGATCCGGAGTGGGGTGGACAGGGAATGCCCTGTTCCCTATCGCTTTCGGCCAATGAACATTTCATTGCCGCCAATTTTTCTTTTATGATGTATGCCGGTTTAACTCACGGTGCAGGAAGATTGGTGGAGACATTCGGAACACAGAAACAAAAAGAGCTTTATTTGAAAAAAATGTACACCGGCGAATGGACCGGAACCATGCTGCTCACCGAGCCAGAAGCAGGCTCAGATGTCGGCGCATTGACAACCTCGGCGGTTAAGAATGGTGACGGAACCTATTCGATTACGGGAAATAAAATCTTTATTTCTGCCGGTGAACATGATCTGGCAAAAAACATTATTCACCCGGTTTTGGCAAGGATCGAAGGCGCTCCTGAAGGCACCAAGGGGATCTCACTGTTTCTGGTTCCGAAAATATGGGTTAATGACGATGGTAGTCTTGGCGAAGACAACGATGTGGTTTGTACTGGTGTGGAAGAAAAGATGGGAATTCATGGAAACGCTACCTGTTCCCTTACCCTCGGTGGCAAAGGGCGCTGCCGCGGTACTTTGTTGGGTGAAGAAGATAAGGGTATGCGCGCGATGTTTTTAATGATGAACGAGGCTCGACTACTTGTTGGCCTTCAGGGTCTGGCCTGTGCCAGCTCGGCGTACATATATGCCGTGAATTATGCGCGTGAACGGATTCAAGGCCGACATTTGTTAAACCTTATGGACAAAAGTGCAATGCCAGTTCCTATTATTCAGCATGCCGACATACGAAGAATGCTGTTGACCATGAAGGCCTATGTCGAAGGGATGCGAAGCCTTTTGTATTATGTGGGGATGTGTGAAGACAAAATCAAGATTTCAGATGATGACGAGCAGAAAGACAAATTTCAGGGGCTCATTGATCTGCTCATTCCGGTGGCCAAAGGTTACGTCACCGACAGAGCCTTTGATGTTTGTAACCTTGGCGTACAAGTTTACGGTGGATATGGCTATATCAAAGAATATCCTATGGAACAATTGCTGCGTGATTGCAGAATTACCATGATATACGAAGGAACCAATGGCATCCAGGCTATGGATCTTTTGGGCAGAAAGCTTGGATTGAAAAAGGGCAAGCCCATCATGGACCTTTTGGGAGAGATTCAGCAAACCATCGCTGCTGCTAAAGAAACACCGACTACCGCGGAGCTTGCCGACAAAGTGGAAGGGGCAGTCAATAAATTGGGCGAAGTGGCCATGCATATGGGCACAACCGCCATGTCCCCCGAGATCATGACGGCCTTTGCACTAGCTTATCCCTTTATGGAAGTAGCCGGTGATGTGATCTTTTCCTGGATGCTATTGTGGCGTGCCACAATTGCTGCCGAGAAACTGGGAAATGGGGTCAAGAAAAAGGACAAGGCCTTTTACGAGGGACAGTTGAAAAGTGCTGAGTTTTTCACACACACGGTTTTACCGGCTACCCTTGGCAAGATGAATGCCATTTTGAACAGTAACAGCGCGGTGGTGGATATATCGGAGGATGCCTTCGGCGGCAAATAGGCTGGTCGCTGGTCACTGGTTACTGGCTTCAGGTTTCAGAAATAAATTTCAGGTTTCGGGTGCCAAGTGTCAGAAACGGAAAAAAGATGGTTTCAGGTTTCAGGTTTCAGGTGTCAGGTGTCAGTAGAGGCTGAAAGAATAATTGAGGGGTTCAGGAATTGAGGGATTTAGGAATTGAAATTCGGAATTCGTCCTTATTTAAGTTCCTGAATTCCTAAATTCGCAATTCCTAAATTATTTAACCTGACACCCGACACCTGACACCTGACACC
>JASFPE010000096.1:0-13482 GCA_050116155.1 Desulfobacterales bacterium | reverse complement strand
GGTCATGCGGCGAGCCTTCACCCTGGCTGCTAATGGAAGACCGGGGCCTGTTTTCATAGAGGTTCCAAAAGACATCGGCCTGTTGGAATTTAAGGGGCCTGAATATATTCCATCCAGTTATACACAACGATTTTGTGGAGATCCTCAAGATACGGAAGCGGCTGTTGATCTATTGATGAAAGCCAAAAGACCCCTGATGGTGGCAGGCGGCGGGGCAGTGAGTTCGCGTGCCTTTGAGGAGGTGAGACAATTTGCGGAGTTGTCGAACATTCCCGTGATGACGACGCCCTGCGGCAGGGGAATCATCCCGGAGGACCATCCCCTGGCATTAGGGCTCGTGGGACTATATTTTACAGAGGTCGGAGAGAGGGTTTACGGGGATGCGGATTTACTCATGACTGTCGGGTCGCGCAACGAAGATTTTCAGTCCGGGGAACAGCAGTTTTTTCCGGAAGGTGCGAAGTACATCCAGATAGATATCGACCCGCACGAGATCGGACGCAACTGGATACCGGATGTTGCCATTGTGGGTGATGCAAAACTGGTACTGAAGGACCTGACGAGTTTGCTCCGGAACCGTTTGAAAGAAAAAACTGAAGGCAATGCTCGCAAAGATATGCTGTTGAAGGCCAAAGAAGAATATGAAGAGAAAATGAAGGCCGAATGTCTTTCCGATGCCGTGCCCATCAAGACCAAACGGGTGATACGAGAACTCAACGAAGTTTTCGGAAAAGATACGATTCTCGTAAATGAAAACGGATCACAGGACCTGTGGTCCTATTACTATCCCTATTATAAGGTTATGGATACGAATGCCTGTGTGGCGCCCGGTGAACAGACGTGCATGGGATTGGGGGTAGCAGGTGCCATCGGTGCCAAGCTTGCCATGCCGGAGAAAAAGGTGGTGTGCGTCACGGGAGATGGGGCCTTCCAGATGTTTATGAAGGAGCTCCCTACGGCCGTGCAACACGAGGCAGCCGTCACCTACGTGGTCTTGAACAACTTTAGCCTCGGCTGGATAAAGTTCAATCAAAAAAGGAGAGGAGAACGATTTATCGCATCGGACTTCAAAATACAGCCCGATTTTGTTAAGGTGGCCGAAGCCTCCAAGTGCTACGGAGAACGGGTCGAAAGACCGGGTGACATACGATCCGCACTTGAAAGAGCCTTAAAGGTGAATCTGGAGGGTACACCCGCTGTGGTAGAGTTCATTGTGGACGGATGGGATTTTGCACCGGGATTCAAGAGATTCTATGAGAGGCTGGGTTAATTTGCCCAGATGTTCGAATACGACGGGTTTTAAAAGATAGAAACTTCAAAAACATTATCGCTAAAAAGGAAGACCCAGCGGAGGTATTTGATCAACTCCGGAAGGCGATGCGTACTGTTGTCTCGGACGGGAAAAAGGAATTAAATCAGGATGTGGACAATTCGGGGTCAAACTGAACGAAAAAGGCAGAGTCATGATGACCCTGCCTCACAAACAGCGTCAGGTGAAACAAACGCGTATCGCCGCGTGCCCTTCACCGATGATCGTCTCACATCTTGAGATGCGACCATTGTTTTTCAGTCGAATACCTACTTTATCTCATATTCGACTTCCCAGTCCCATGTCTTCTCTGCCATCGACGTCTTGCCTTTTGCCACAATGCTGCCTTTAATGCCCTCGAATTTGCCCGTACCTTTTGTGAAAAATCCTTCTAATCTCCAGGTATAGTCATATGGGCCCGTACCAATCGGCTCCCTCGTACCCTTGAACTGGAAGAACGTCTGATCCCCATTCGGGTGAGTATTAACACCATAACCTCTGAAGAATCGTTCTTTGCTGAAGTCATCGTATTCGAAATAGAATCGTTGGACGTTATTCCAATCGGGGTCGTCACTGTTGAGCATTGAATGAAAGGCCCATAAAGGAACAAACGCACCGGGGCGAAAACAGGGAATACTTGCCCGCGCTATTTGAGTAATAATTTTATGGGTTCCGGAAACCTTCTTTCTTTGGGCGTATGCTTCTTGCGTCTGAATTGACAAAAAGAGCAACGCCAGGGCTAGAAAAAGGCCTACAAGAGGCCAGTAATAAGCAGTCATCACCCGCTTTCTTGTGATAGACATGACGTCTCCTCCTTTTTTAGATAAAGCGAATCGGCATCAGTTGAAGCGAAGCGACATCATCACCCAAAAGGCCTCCAAGAGGTTAAAGGCCCCTCGGAGGCATTGTATGGGGACCTTCTGAAGACTCCAACTCATGGCTTTCTCAAAACCCGGCATAAACCTGCTTCAATTATTTTTAGGCGTTCCATCGGGCCGCGTGACCTGCACGCAACGCAGCTTGCGGCCGCGCTCCACATCCTTCAGACAACCGTCGCACGAGATGCATGTGGCCGGGGAGGTATCTCCCGATGACCATCGATTAATGAGATCCGGCTCGCGGATAAACGATCGGCACATGGATATGAGATCGCCTTTTCCGGTTGCGACCACATCTTCCATCATTTGCAGGTTGCGCATGCCTCCCACAACCATAATCGGCACTTGAATGGCCTCCTTGATGCGCGCTGTATAATCGATCAAATAACCCTCATGCCATTCATCCTTTTCAATGGGGCCCGAAGGCGTGTATGAGGCTCCGGCGCCACCGCAGGAGGGTTCAATCGCACTGACACCACCTGAAGAAAAGATCGCTGCGATTTTTGCGGCATCATCCACGGTCATGCCTCCCTCACGAAAATCGCCGGCATTCATCTTGACAATTACCGGAAAGTCCTCACCGGCACCTTCTTTGAGTTCCTGTACCAGTTCAAGCACCAGACGCGCACGGTTTTCAGGGGACCCACCGTATTGATCTTCACGCTGGTTAAAAAAGGGCGAAATCATGCGGCTTAAAACATCATTGTGGCAGCAGTGAAGCTGAACCCCATCGCATCCGGCCGCCTTGAGGACTCGCGCGGCGCTACGATAGGCCGCTTTGATTTCAGCTATATCCCGCTCATCCAGTGGCTCCGGAACCAGGTTAACGTCGGCGGCCGAAGCGCTGACCTGTTTGCCATGAATATTGAAGGGTGGGCTGATCTGGGAAACGATAGCGGCTCCCAGCTGATGCACCTCATCGACCAAATCCCGATATTCCTCTACGATTCCAGGCACATCCAGACAGGGCTGCTGAAGAATGTGACCCAGAGACCATTCCCGTCTGGGTCGATGAACACCGGCGACAATGAGCCCGACGCCTCCTCGGGCAAGATCGGTGTAAAGCTTTCGGTGGGCGGGTGTAAAGCGGTTTTCTTCGTTGGTCAGGTTGTTAACCGTGGCAGACCGTACAAAGCGGTTGCGCATCTTTATGCCGGCGAATTCGTATGGATCAAAAAGAACGCTCAAATTACCCCCATCTTCTGAACGCGTTCTTAGAAAATTTATTAAGCACGTGACATTTTGTCGCATCTCAGCTGGCAATCTTATATTGAATAACCCATTTTTTATCAAGACTTAAGTTACCCATCGACCTCCTGCTTGACCGCTGGCCCAAAACATGAGATTTTAGCGTGCGAAGCTTCAATGCCTTTCGATTTTGGATTTTGGATCGAAGTCATAATTATTTTGGAATTGCGAATTTAGGAATTTTAAGTAAGGAAGATTTACAAATCTTTACTCATAAATATCCCAATTCTCAATTCCTGAATCTCTAAATGGACTTTTCTTATGTTTTTTTATTGTTTTTAAAATCCGCAATCCACAATCCGCAATTAAATTTATGACACCTGACACCTGAAACCTTTTAATATCTGAAATCTTATAGGTTATGAACTACATCCTAGCCGTCGATGTCGGTACCCAGTCCCTTAAAGTGTGCATTGTTGATCGCGAATTAACGATTCTGGAAAGGGCACAGGTATATTATTCACCGCAGGTCAGATCGAAAAACCGGGTTGAAATCGATGCCGAGGTTCTCTGGAGAGCCTTTATCGATGCCTGTTCTCGACTAGAGCGAAGACAACAGGTTGGCGCCATTTCTTTTTCCACCCTGTGTCCATCGCTGTTGCCCATGGATGCCAAGGGGGATCCGCTATATCCTGTGATTCTTCATCTCGATCGCCGGAGTTATCGACAGGCTGTTTGGATCTTAGAGCAAGTGGGGGAGGAAAGGTTGCTTCAAAGTGCGGGTAATCTGCCAATTCCCGGAGGAATTTCAGTAACCAGCCTGTTGTGGCTAAGAGACCATGAGACTGCCATCTATGATCGCCGGGATGTTACTTTTGGCCATGTGGTAACGTTTTTTATGAAACGCCTGACAGGACGTTTCGTCATCGATCCTTCCAATGCTTCGTTTACCGGTCTTTACAATACGGTGGCATATACCGATTGGGACGACGACCTGCTCCAGGCTACCCAAATTGACAGGCAGAAACTGCCTGATGTTCTCATGTCGACAGCAATGGCAGGAGAGCTCATTCAACCGGCCGCGCGGGCTGTCGGTTTGCCTCCACATATTCCGGTGGTCATCGGCGCCAACGACACAACCTGCGCGACGGTGGGAGCCGGTGTCACGGAGCCTGGAATGCTGATGAACACCTCCGGCACAGTGGAAATTATGGTCCTTTGTCTGGATGAACCGCTGATTTCCCGCAACCATCTTTTAAGAACCCATGCCTATTCGAATCGCTGGCTGGCGATGCGTACAGTAGGTGCCGGAGGCGCTTCGGTGGAGTGGTTCAGAAAAACTTTTTGCAAAGAGATGAACAAAGCGGAATTTTACAACAATTATCTGGCCGATGTATTGTCATCGCCGCGACAACCGCAGGCTCGTTTTCACCCTTATCTATCCGGAGACCGGCATCGCATCCAGCAAAAGACCGGAAGTTTTTCCCGACTTACCTTGAATACCACCCGGGAAGACTTTCTTTTAGCCCTGGCGCACGGCATCGTGTCTTTTCAGATCGACGGCCTTCTGGAATGGCAAAATAGTGTCCGGTTAGACAGCCGCATTTACCATGTGGGTGGCGGGGCCAGTGAAGCGTATACCCGCTTTAAGCAGAAACTGCTCGACGATTTTACATTTATCCAAATGGGAGAAACGGCGGTCATCGGAGCAGCCAGATTGGCATTCGATGCGCTGGAAGCGGGTTAATAAGGTGTCAGGTGTCGGGTGTCAGGTCTCAGGAAAAAATGGTTCAGGGTTCAAGGTTGTTAAATCCGAAATCCAGAATCCGCCATCGATCTGCTGACACCTGAAACCTGACACCTGACTATTATTTTAAGTGTTTCCACCTATCTAAACCTAAGACATCGGGATTAGCCACATTTGGTGGCTCTTTGCCGTTAAAGACATCGAGCACACATTTGGCCGCCTCAACGGCCATGCTGACAACACATTCTTTCGTCAATGCCGCCGAATGGGGGGTCAGGATGGCATTATCCAAGTTTAGCAGAGGATTATTTTCTTCGATAGGCTCTTTTTCAAATACATCCAAACCGGCGCCTGCAATTTTTTTGGCGTCCAGGGCCTTGACCAATGCGGATTCATCAACCACGGCTCCGCGGGATGTATTAATTAGGATAGCCTCGGATTTCATCAAGGAAAGTTCACGGGCACCGACTGCATGGCGGGTGTCTTCAGACAATGGAATATGCATTGAAACCACATCGGCCTGTGAAAATAAAGCCTCTTTCTCCGTGAAATCTACCCAGTTGTCGTATGCTTTTTTGTCGTCATTTGCTAAATATGGATCATAGGCGATGACACGCATGTGAAACAACTGATGGCAGACGCGTCCGAGCTCTGATCCGATTCTTCCGAAGCCCACTACCCCCAAAGTCTTATTTTTTAATTCCCCGGGAAGGTATTGATACCGGATTGGAAAATTATGGTTGCGCACGGCCTTATCCAGCAGCGGCAGTTGCTTGGTCAGTGCCAGCATCAGTGACAGGACATGTTCTACAACACTGTCCGTATTGACGCCTAGATTGGAGGTCACAATAATCTGTTTTTCAGTGGCGGCTTCTAAGTCTACGTTGTCCAATCCGGCACCGGTGCGGGAAACAATATCCAAATTATCGGCATGGGCGAGCAATTCCCGCGTAATATTAATTCCGGTTCTAAGGATAATTGCCTGAACGTCCTTCAGAAGCGGAAAAACGGTTCCGGGATCCGTATTCGGAGACAGGACAATTTCACAACCCGCCGCTTTCAAAAGATCGACGGCTTCAGATTCAATGGCCTGGGGCAGCAACACACGCTTGGATGACACATTAACCTCCTTAATCATTGATGAATCCTTAAAGAAGGTAAAAAATCAATTTATCGTCATTCCGGCGAAAGCCGGGCACTTAGTGAAGCTTTAGCGCTATCCAGTCATTTCAATAGGTTCTGGACTCCGGCTTTCGCCGGAGTGACGGCATTGGAGCTTTTTAAAAGTAATTAAACATTTAATATTTAACCGGTCAACCGGCTAACGGGCCAACGGGCTAAACCTTGTATCGTGTGGTAATTTTAACCGTATCAGAAAACCACATTATGAACTAAATGGAATTTTGAAACACCCTTTACAATAACGATATCGAGTACCCACCATCTACCGGCAAGGCAACACCGGTTAAATAATCACTGGCAGAGCTGGCCAGAAACACCGCGGCTCCAGCCAGATCGCGGGGTTCACCCCATCGACCCGCCGGAGTTCGAGACTTCACCCGATCATCGAGTCCGGGCATATCTTTGCGTGCCTGCCGCGTCATTTCTGTGTCAATCCAGCCTGGTAAAATTGCATTGACCTGGATATTGTCCACCGCCCATGCAGCAGCAAGGCTGCGGGCCAGCTGGACGATACCGCCTTTGCTGGTACCGTAAGGTGCCAGCTTGGCACCACCGAAAATGGTCGTCATCGAGCCGATATTGATGATTTTGCCGCCACCGACTTTCTTCATGGCGGGATAGACGGTCTGGGAGCAAAGGAACGCACTGCGCAGGTTTGCCCGGATAACCTCGTCCCATTCTGAAATCTGATAGTCCTGGGGTAATTTGCGGTTGTTGATCCCGGCATTGTTCACCAGAATGTCGATACGCCCTAATTTTTTAAGCGTTTGGCTTACCAACCCCTGTACCTCTTCCTCATCGGTCACATCGACGATAAGCCCCATCACCTTGACGCCGGATGCTTCTTTAATTTCACGCTCGGCATCGGCCGTTTTTTGCGGGTTGCGTGCGGCAATGACGATATCCGCCCCCATACTGGCAAAGCCGTGCGCAATTCCCTTGCCAATACCACCGTTACCACCGGTAACAATTGCGACCTTGCCTTCCAGGCTAAGCAAATCTTTCATAGATTCCTCCTGTCATATGATGAAATAAAATTTTAAAAATATAAATTTTTTTGTTTTAATCCTGCCTAATAAAGGCCGGATCATTTGTCAAGCAGAGTCATAGTTGCGAGGGAAACATACATCTCGCGGAATAAGCTGATAGACTGTATACTTAACTTTTGCAGGGAGTAAAAGGAAAAATGAACTTGACACCAAACAACAATTATTCCTATGTGATTTTAAAAGATTACATTTTGTTCTAATGCATAACACCAAACACCAAACACTAAACACCAAACACAATTTCTTATTCAATAGGTAGGACAGGACGGGGAACCAAAATGCCATCTCATCGCGTTCAGCTCTTATATGGTAAGACAACCTGTGATGTCTCGTTGCCAGACGAATATCGGATTCATGAAATTCACAAAAAACCATCAAATGCGTTGCCGGATCCAGCCAGTGCTACACTTGCTGCACTTCAAGACCCGGTTGCAATGCGGCCTTTATCGCAAATTGCCCGCAATGCCCGCAGTGTTTGTATCTTGATAAGCGACATTACCCGGCCGACACCCAATGGTGTTGTACTTCCCCATATTATGGCCGAACTGGAGGCTGCAGGCATTTCAAGGGACAATGTTACCATTCTGATTGCCACCGGCTTGCATCGTCCTGCACCGGAAGCGGAAAAACGCATCATTGTCGGTGATGAGACTGTTTTTTCATCAGTGCGGATCGAAAATCATTACGCCAACAACGATGACCAGCACGCAAGGATGCGAGCCACCACTCGGGGAACACCAGTTTTGATCGACAAACGGTTTGTTGAAGCCGATGTCAAAATCCTGATCGGTCTGGTCGAACCCCATTTCATGGCCGGCTACTCCGGGGGTCGCAAGCTGGTTGCTCCCGGAATTGCCCATAGGGAAACTATTTTAACATTTCACGCTCCGCAATTTATGGAGGATCCGAATGCACGTAACTGTAACCTGGAGGGCAATCCGCTGCATGAAGACCAACTGGAAATAGTATCTATGGTGGGCGATATCTTCGCTGTTAACGTCATTATCGATGAAGAACGGGATATCGTATTTGTCAATGCCGGTGACGTCATTCAAAGCCATCTTGAGGCGGTAGATTTTGCCCGCCGCATTTGTGAGGTGGAAATCTCCCGGCAATTCAGCACGATTTTGACCTCCGCCGGCGGTTTTCCGCTGGACAAAACCTACTATCAGACTGTCAAGGGTATGGTTTCTCCATTAGACATTTTAAAACCCGGCGGAAACATAATCATCGTATCCGAATGCTCTGAAAGAATGGGTTCCGAAAATTTTCAGGAATCCCAGAGATGGTTGGCCGAATCAGACCCGCAGTCCTTTATTCGCCGGATTTCAGACCCCGGCCACAAGACTCTTATCGATCAATGGGAAACTGAGAAGCTGGTCGAACCGCTGAAAAAGGGGGAAGTCTATCTTTTTTCTGAGAGTTTGACCGAAGCAGATTGGGCCTTGACATGTGTGCACAGAGTCCGGAAGGTGGAGCAGGCAGTGCAAGACAGCGTAGCGCAAAGCGGCGACCCGCATATTGCTGTCATACCAGAGGGGCCTTATGTGATACCGCTGTTTAAGCCATTATAATATTAGCTGAACTGAAATTGACTTCGCTATCATATTCTGTAGTCTGTAGTAGTAGGGGGGGACCAAATGGAAATTCCAAATTACAAATCCCAAATAACAAATAAATCACAATGACCAAAATTACAAATTCCAAACCTCCCTATGATCTTGAAGAAAGAACATTCCACTGTTTTGGTCATTGAATATTGAATTTGAGATTTATTTGGGATTTGGAGCTTGGAATTTGGGATTTTCAAATTCGTTGCTGGTAACAACCAATGATTTACAAAAAAGTTGGTAAAACAGACATTGAGATCTCCATATTAGCAATGGGTGGTCACGAATATTTGCCGGATGGTCGTTCCAGGGGTTTTAATGAGAATTTTGACCTCGCCGTCAGGCCTGGCCACATATTTGAAGGGTTTGGCCAGGATACTCGCAAAAAAGTTCTTTCGCTGGCCTTTGAGTATGGTATCAACTTTTTCGATGTAACCCAGGACTCCGAAAAAGAAGCCATCGGGCGCAATTTAAAGGAAATTCCACCGCCTTTTGACATCTTCATTCAGACCCGGCCGGAAGGCATGGTGTACGGCTATGATCTCTACAACCAGAAGATGGCCAATTATGATTTGCTCAAAGCCGAGGTCCAAAGAGGACTCAAACTGCTTCAACGGGAACGGCTGGAATTTTTGAATATTGCCTTTATGAAATCCGCCCTCGACCATGATCCTGAATACCTTGATAAAATCAAAAGTAATATTGATAAGTTAAAAAAAGAGGGGCTCATACGATTTGCATGTGCGGATACTTTTTCCGGAGAATATACCTGTTTACAACAAATCAATGCCGGGTGTTTTGACGCAATCTATATCAACTTCAATTTTGCCGATTACGGCGCCACCCGCGCCGTTTTCCCTGCTGCAAAAGAAAAGGGGCTTCCGGTTATTTCCAGAGAAGCGTTTATGAAAGGGGCATTATTTCAAATGGGAGCGGAAGTAGGCATTACCGATCGCAGCCAGTTGGCCGCCATCGGACTTAAATGGAATCTGTCCCACGAAGAAGTCACCACCGTCGTGGTGGGCACCAACAATCCCGAGCATTTAAAGAAAAACCTGGAAATAATTAATGATCTTGATTTCAGTGGGGAAGAACAGGAGATCATTGAAAAAATTAAGACATCTTCTTTATACAAATCTTACGAAGACAGAAAAACAAGAGAGTTTTTTGAACAAGTTTAACTCTGACGAGCCTATCTCAAAAAGGGTAAGATTCAAATATACTGGAAAACGATACATTCAACCTGATGGAATGTTGGAATATTGGAATAGTGGGTTATTCGACCGGATAAAGTCCAATTTTAATTTAAATGAGGATTAATGCCTTTTAAAAACCCATCGTTCCATTCTTCCATCATTCCATTATTCCAAGGCGTTGAACATGCTTAACAGCAACTATTAAAAAATCATTGCGCCCACGATCGGAAAATTTAGTTTAATACAGCAACAATGGAGGTATTTTATGCGATATCAGTTTCATCACGTTCATATCATCTGCAAAGATTTGGAACAAATGATTGGTTTTTTTACTGACGCTATTGGCGCGGATCTCATTGCCCGCAGAAAATTCGGAACAGCCGACGGGGCATCTTTTGATATTCAGGGAACTACCGTAAACCTGCGAGTTTCCAGAGAAGATGAAGAAATGGCCGGGGATGCATCCCAATCCAGTTACGGGTATGATCACATCGGTTTGGAAGTTGACGATGTTGATGCTGCATACAGAGACTTAACCGGGAGAGGATATACATTTTTCATGCCTCCCACAGATACTCCCAGCGCGAGAATCGCATTTTTCAAAGGCCCTGAAGATATAACCATCGAACTGGTTCAGCAGTTGGACTGATTGGAAAGTGGGCTTTGGTGGAGCTTCGCGCAAAACTGGTGCATTTTAGTCGCACCTTTACAAAGGAGAGATCAACGTGACGTTTCCTACGCTTTATCGTATCCAACAACGCTTCGATGCAGTATCCATAGACGATGTGGCCGGTGCTGTGCGCGGTGCATTCGCCGATTTCGATCCTGCGGGTAAAATTCGGGCCGGCCAGAGTGTTGCCGTCGGTGTTGGTTCTCGCGGCACCCATGACCTAAAGATTTTGGTGAAGACGACGGTGGAGTGTTTAGAAGCGATGAATTTGAAGCCTTATATTATGCCGGCAATGGGATCCCACGGTGGTGCGACCGGTGAAGGGCAGGCCCAGGTGTTGGCAGAACTCGGCATCACTGAAGATGCGATGGGCGTGCCGGTTGTATCCAACATGGATACCGTTTCTCTGGGCCGCATTGATTCCGGGGCCGAGGTCTTTTTTGCAAAGGATGCCCTGGCTGCCGACCATGTCGTTGTTATCAATCGGGTGAAACCCCATACGGCTTTTCGCGCTGAAGTAGAGTCGGGCCTTTGTAAAATTTTAGCCGTTGGCTGTGGAAGACAGAAGGGCGCTTCCAATATGCATAAGTTCGATCTGGGCAAGACCATTGTCCCGGCAGCCAAAATGATTATAAAAAAAACACCTGTGCTCTGTGGCCTGGCAGTCACCGAAAATGCAATCGGCGGGACCCATTCGCTGAAACTGGTTAAACCGGAAGAATTCCCGGATGTTGATCGGGAGTTTCTAAAGCTTGCCTGGAAGTTGTTTCCGAAGCTTCCGATAGACGATCTGGATGTGCTGTTGGTAGATGAAATGGGTAAAAATGTGAGCGGTGCCGGCATGGATCCCAATGTGATCGGATTCTGGCGGCGTGAAGGCGGTGAACGCAGTCCCGATTATCGCACCTTGATTGTGCTCGATCTTACCCCTCATTCTCACGGTAATGCCATCGGTATCGGCATGGCGGATTTAACCACCCGCAGAGTCATCGATGACGTTGATTGGCAAGCCACCTATCTGAATGCGCTGACCGCAGGAGTTTTTCGATCTGCCCGCATGCCGATTCCAATGGACAATGACCGTGCCGTTCTGGAAGCAGCCTTGAATCGCTCTCCGGACCCTGCCGGGATCCGCATGGCCAGGATTGTCAACACCGGATCTCTGGAGACCTTCTGGACCACCGAGGCTGTGTTGCCCGAACTTCGCGCGCGGGAAGATATCATCGTTGACGAAACACCGCTGGAACTCACATTCTCTGGTGATGGTCGTTTACTCCCAATGGCAACTGGCTCAGGGAAAAGTACTAGAAAATAAGTAGGTGTCAGGTGTCGGGTGTCAATATTTGGTTTCAGGTGTCAGGTTTCAGGTGTCAGGTTCAAAGTGGATTCAGGGTTCATAGGTTTTGGGTTAAGGGTTTTAAATCCGAAATCAAAAATCCAAAATCCGCAATTGAATGCTGACACCTGACACCCGACACTTGAAACCTAAAATGATTTATGAAACCAAGATGCTGGGCAATGAAATTTAGATCCTGAAATTTATAGTTAAATATAGGAGGTTAGATAGATGCGACCCAACAAACTTCGAGAATTATTGAATGCCGGTCAGCCATCCATTGGAACCCGAATTCACAGTACCTGGCCGTCGGTTGTGGAGGCGATCGGTCACACGGGTATGTTTGACTACGTCGAATTTCTGGCTGAATATGCCCCCTTTGACCTGTATTCCCTGGAAAATTTTTGCCGGGCGGTGGAATTGTTTGATATGTCCGCCATCATCAAGATTGATCAAGAACCCCGGGGTTTTCTTGCCCAACGGGGTATCGGGGCAGGTTTTCAGGGTGTCTTGTTTGCCGATTGCCGGACAGTTGCTGAGGTTGACCAGTGTGTACGTATCGTTCGTCCCGATACGCCTGAGGATGGGGGCATCCACGGCGCTGCCGCACGTCGCTTTGCTTATATGGGCCATGCTGGATCGGCTGAATACGTTCAGGCGCTCAGAGATACTATCGTGCTAATCATGATCGAAAAACAAGCGGCTGTCGATCGCCTGGAGGAGATTCTTGCGGTCAAAGGCATCGATATGATTCAGTGGGGACCGGTAGACTTTTCGATGAGCATTGGTCGACCGGGCGAAAAAAACTCGACGGAAGTGAAAGCCATTGAACGCAAGGTCTTCGAAACTGCGCTCAAAATGGGTGTGCCGGCCCGCGCCGAAATTGCCAGTGTGGATCAGGCGAAATACTACCTCGATCTCGGAGTGCGCCACTTCAACATCGGTACTGATTTGTCTATTCTATACAATTGGTGGAAGACTAACGGGGATGAATTGAGGAAAATAGTGTCGGATGCTTAGAAAATGAAATGAAGCGATATCCTTGTCTGAATGTTCGATTTTTTTATTAGTTATGAGCATTGAACTATGAGCTACTAGCTTAATTATTCTAATCCCGGTTGCCCCTTAAGAATAAAAAACAGATGAAGCTCACTGTGACCATCGCGGCAGCGGAAGTGCTAAAACTGGTATAGAATCCAAATTGATCAATCAGGTAACCGATTACCGGAGTTAGCACGCCCCCGCCTTCAATGGCGCTGAAGAAGTAAATGCCAAGGATCGTGGAGCGAAGATGCGCCGGGGAATGGCTGACGATGA
>JASFPE010000095.1:0-13675 GCA_050116155.1 Desulfobacterales bacterium | reverse complement strand
CAAGCCATCGCCCGGGAAACTGTACTCAACGATGTGGTCATCAACAAAGGCGCCCTGGCGCGACTTGCCCACATTGACACCTATATCGACGAAATCTATTTGACTACTTACAGCGGCGATGGACTTATCATTGCCACCCCCACCGGATCCACCGCTTATTCCCTGGCAGCCGGCGGTCCGGTCATCCACCCGGAAGTGCCGGGGATTATCATGACCCCGATTTGTCCGCACACCTTAACGAATCGCCCCTTAATTCTTCCTGAGGACGTTTCCATCAAAATCAAGTTGGAGGAGGGATCTTCCGACATGATGTTGACCTTTGACGGCCAGGTGGGTCTGGAAATCAATGGACGGGATGAAATCCTGGTTAAAAAAGCCCGGCAGCCGATAAATATGATCCGAATCCACGGCTTGCAGTATTTTGACATTTTGAAGGCTAAGCTCAGGTGGAGCGGCGGCCGCTCTTAGGTTCCCATATCCCACGAGGCCTGATAATTCTTCTGCTCCGGGGTAAGCTTATCAATGGCCACCTTCATGGCCGCCAGTTTTTCCCTGGCGATCATCTTGTCGATTTTCTCCGGCACCGGATAAACATTTTTCTCCAGCGGTTTCTTAAGCTTTACCATGTATTCAATGCTGAGCGCCTGATTGGCAAAACTCATATCCATGACACTGGATGGATGGCCCTCGGCCGCCGCCAGGTTTATCAATCTGCCCTCACCCAACACATTAATGCAGCGACCATTTTTTAAGCGATATTCTTCCACAAACGGACGTATGACGCGTCGAGATTTGGAAATCTGCTTCAATCCTTCCAGGTCCAGTTCCACATTGAAATGCCCGGAGTTAGCCACAATGGCGCCGTCTTTCATAATGCGGAAATGCGCTTTGTCGATGACGTTGATGTTGCCGGTCAACGTACAGAAAAAATCACCGATTCTGGCTGCCTGCCGAATCGGCATCACGGTAAAACCGTCCATGACCGCCTCCAGGGCTGGCAGGGGGTCCACCTCGGTGACAATGACATTCGCCCCCATTCCCCGGGCTCTCATGGCAAGACCTCGACCACACCAGCCATAACCACACACCACAAAGTTGGTTCCGGCAACCAAACGGTTTGTCGCCCGAATCATACCATCGATGGTGCTCTGGCCGGTACCGTAACGGTTGTCAAAAAAATGTTTGGTCTGGGCATCATTGACGGCAATGATCGGGTACTGCAACACCCCGTCGGCAGCCATGCTTCGGAGACGAATAATGCCCGTAGTGGTTTCTTCCGTTCCTCCCTTTACATTTACTAAGAGCTCGGATCGCTCCGAATGAAGTGTGGATACCAAATCCGCACCATCGTCCATGGTAAATTGCGGTTTGGTATCTAAAACAGCATATATATGCTTGTAATAGGTTTTATGATCTTCTCCCTTGATGGCGAAAACAGGAATTCTGTCATGCTTGACCAATGATGCCGCAACATCGTCCTGGGTGCTCAAGGGATTTGAGGCACATAAAGAAACTTTTGCACCACCGGCCTTCAATGTCTGCATCAAGGCGGCTGTTTCGGTGGTGACATGCAAACATGCACTGAGGCGTATGCCATTTAATGGTTTTTGCTTTTCAAAGCGCTTCCGAATGCGGTTTAATACGGACATGTTCTGCTTGGCCCATTCAATCCGCAGTGCCCCTTCTTTGGCAGATTTAATATCTTTTACATCATAATCCATTGTCGCTCCATCTCCTTTATCTTATCCGGGGCATCGCCCCACCGGTGAGTATTTCCAAAACCTTTGACTAAAGGCCAGCTTTTTCCCTGATGACATCCGCCATGTTGGTTTTCTCCCATGTGAACTCAGGTTCATTCCGTCCGAAGTGGCCATAGGCTGAAGTTTTTCGAAAGATGGGCCGCAAAAGATCAAGATATTCGATAATGACTGCAGGCCTTAAGTCAAAAACATCGGTGACGATCTCCTCGACCTTGGTTTTCTCCACCACGCCGGTCCCCATCAGATCGACCATGACCGATACAGGTTGGGCCACGCCAATGGCATAGGCGATTTGAATCTCGCATTTCCTGGCCAATCCTGCGGCCACAATATTTTTGGCGATGTGTCTGCCCATGTAAGATGCGCTGCGGTCCACTTTTGAAGGATCTTTGCCCGAAAAGCATCCGCCGCCATGGCTTCCTTGACCGCCATAGGTGTCTACAATAATTTTGCGACCGGTCAATCCACAATCTCCCATGGGTCCGCCGACAACGAATCTGCCAGTGGGGTTGATATAATAACGGGTATCCCCGTCGATCATATTTTGAGGAATCACTTTTTTGATAACCTCTTCGATGATCGCATCTCTTAAATCTTCGTAGGTCACGTCGGGTTTGTGCTGTGCCGCAATCACAACCGTGTCCACCCGTTTGGGTGATCCATTCTCATATTCAATCGTTACCTGAGATTTACCATCCGGGCGCAAGAAATCAAGCGCACCATTTTTGCGAACAGTGGTCAGACGATGACACAGTTTGTGGGCATAGGTAATCGGCATCGGCATGAGTTCTTCGGTTTCGTCTGTGGCGTAGCCAAACATCAGTCCCTGATCGCCGGCCCCCTGGTCCTTGAAAAGCCCTTCACCGACGTTAACGCCCTGCGCGATATCCGGAGATTGGCGGTCAATGCTGGTAATGACCGAACAGGTTTGACAATCAAAGCCCATCTGAGACGAACAATAGCCGATATCGCGGATAGTATCCCGCACGATCCGCGGCATATCCACATAACATTCGGTCGTTATTTCACCGGATATGAATGCAAGGCCCGTAGTCACCAGGGTTTCGCAGGCCACCCGACACTTTTTATCCTGGGCCATAATGGCATCCAAAACAGAGTCTGAAATCGCATCGGCAACCTTATCCGGATGTCCTTCAGTCACGGATTCAGACGTAAACAAATAGTGTTCCTTTTTCATATATTCTCTCCCTGACTTGCAATTTGAAACAAAACAATAATTTAAAAGAGTTATGCTATGACAGCTATTAAAAAAAGTCAAGATTACTCTATCGTATTATATTGTTATATTGGCATTTTTTATTCGTTCTTGACAAGCGCATCATCGTCAGGTAAGAAAAATTATACTCGAAGCAGTTGGGGAACTCATCAAATTAATCCCAAAAAGCTAAATAAATTTGCAAAGTCAATTTAGGCAACACTCCAAAATCGATCTCTCATTTTTCACTACAATAATTAATAACTTAGATCCATACGTAACATCCAGATGTCTACATAGAAAACAGAAGACGGGTTTCAGGCCAAATTATCGCCTATGGCGTTATACATAAAACCGAATGAACCGCTAACCCAAACAAAGGAGGAAGGCATTATGGAGGTAAACCGTAGGGAGTTCATCCAGATTACGGGTGCAACGGCTGCCGGTCTTGCCGTCAGCGGCCTGGGGTTCGACCTGGGGCCGGTCAAAGCCCATGCTGCGATGCTCAAGACCAAATACGCCAAAGAAACCACCACGATCTGTCCTTACTGCGCGGTGGGCTGCGGTGCCATCGTGCACACCAGCAAAAAAGGCGATGGCCGGGTGATTAACATCGAAGGGGATCCGGATCATGTGATCAATCGGGGGTCTTTATGCTCCAAGGGGGCGGCCTTGGCCCAGTTGTCGGAAAACAGCGATCGCATCACGGATCCGATGTACCGAGCCCCGTATTCTGACAAATGGCAGAAGGTATCCTGGGACTGGGCGCTGACACAGATTGCCAAGCGGGTCAAAGCCACCCGCGATGCAGCCTTTGAGGTCAAAAATGCCAAGGACCAGGTGGTCAACCGCACCACCGCCATTGCTTCGGTGGGCAGTGCGGCGCTGGACAATGAAGAGTGCTGGATTTATCAGGCATTGATGCGTTCTTTGGGGCTGGTGTACATCGAACATCAGGCCCGTATCTGACATAGCGCCACAGTTGCGGCTCTGGCAGAGTCGTTCGGACGCGGCGCAATGACCAATCACTGGATTGACATCAAAAATAGTGATTGCATTCTCATCATGGGCAGCAACGCTGCCGAAAACCATCCGATTTCCTTCAAATATGTGACCGAGGCCCAGCAAAATGGGGCCAAGCTCATCAGTGTGGATCCGCGCTTTACGCGCACATCGGCCAAGGCCGACATGTATTCACCGATGCGCTCGGGCACCGACATTGCCATTTTGGGGGGGATGATCAAGTATATTATAGACAACAAGCTTTATTTTAAAGAATACGTGGCCAGCTACACCAACGCGCCGTTTATCGTGAGCAAAAAATTTAAATTCAAAGACGGTATTTTTTCCGGCTACAATCCCGATACCAAGAGCTATGATAAGAGCCAATGGGCCTTCGAGAAGGACAAAAACGGCGTGCCCAAGATGGATCGCAGCCTGAAACATCCGCGTTGTGTGTTTCAACTGCTGAAAAAACATTTCAGCCGTTACGATACGGCGCTGGTCTCCACCATCAGTGGGACACCGGAAAAAGACCTTATCGAGATTTACAAGACCTACGCGGCCACCGGCGCCAAAGGCAAGGCCGGCACCATCATGTATGCCATGGGTTGGACGCAACACACAGTGGGCACGCAAAACATCCGCACCATGGCCATCATCCAGCTGCTGTTGGGCAACATGGGGGTGGCTGGCGGCGGCGTGAATGCCTTGCGCGGAGAGTCCAATGTACAGGGCTCCACGGATCATTGCCTGCTGTGGCACATATGGCCCGGGTACCTTGCCACTCCTAGCACCAAGTGGCCAAAGCTTGCCGATTATCTCAAACGCAGGCCCAAGAGCGGCGATCCGCTTTCAGCCAACTGGTGGCAAAATGAGCCCAAGTATATGGTCAGTTTGCTCAAATCGTTTTTTGGCAATTTAGCCACCAAAGACAACGATTTTGGCTATGACTGGATGCCGAAGGTAGATGCGGGCAAACACTATTCCTGGCTGGATTTGTTTGACGAGATGTACCAGGGCAACATCAAGGGCTTTTTTGCCTGGGGTCAGAATCCGGCCTGCAGCGGCGCACATGCCGGCAAGACGCGGGATGCGATGAAGAATTTGGACTGGATGGTCAATGTCAATATTTTTGACAACGAAACCGGTTCCTTCTGGCGCGGTCCCGGCATGAATCCCACCAGTATTAAGACCGAGGTCTTTTTTCTACCGGCGGCAGTGTCGGTGGAAAAAGAAGGCAGCATCACCAACAGCGGGCGCTGGATGCAGTGGCGTTACCAGGGACCCAAGCCCCTGGGCAACAGTCTTCCCGACGGACAGATTATCATGGATCTGGGTGATAAGATCAAAGCCGAATACGCCAAAGGGGGACAGTTTGTGCAGCCGATCTTAAATCTCAAGTGGGATTATCTCACAGACGGTGAATACGCCCCCCACAAAGTGGCCAAAGAAATCAACGGCTATTTCCTCAAAGATGTGACCGTACGGGGCAAATCATTTAAGAAAGGAACCCTGGTGCCCAGTTTCGCGTATCTGCAGGCTGACGGCTCCACCTCTTCGGCCAACTGGCTGTACTGCAACAGTTATACGGAAAAAGGCAACATGTCTGCGCGCCGAAGTCAGAAAGATGCTCCGCTGAACATCGGTCTTTACGCGCAATTTGCATGGTGCTGGCCGGTAAACCGACGCATCATTTACAATCGTGCCTCTGTGGATCTGCAGGGTAAACCCTGGGATCGCAAGCATCCGGTGATCTATTGGACGGGCGAAAAATGGATTGGCGATGTGCCCGATGGCGGATGGCCACCGCTGGGCAATCTGGAAAATCCCAACCCCAAGAGTAAGTGGGCCTTTATCATGAAACCTCACGGGCATGCGAACATATTTGGTCCAGGACGCGCCGACGGTCCGTTCCCGGAGCACTACGAGCCAATGGAATGTCCGGTTGAGAAAAACTACATGAGCGGAACCTACACCAACCCGACGGCGCCCACCTATGGCACCAAAGCCGACGTGTATAAGACCTGCGACCCGCGCTATCCATATGTAGGCACCACCTATCGGGTGGTGGAGCACTGGCAGACCGGGGTGATGACCCGCAATCAGCCGTGGCTGTTGGAGATGCAACCCCAGGTGTTTGTGGAGCTCAGCGAGGAGCTTGCAGAACTCAAAGGTATAAAAAACGGCGAACGGGTGATGGCAACATCGGCCAGAGGCAAACTGGAATGCACGGCGATTGTCACCAAACGCATGCAGCCGCTGCAGGTGGCCGGAACCACCATCCACCAGGTGGGTTTTCCGTGGTGTTATGGCTGGCGCATGCCGATTGCCGGCAAGGAAGAAAGCGCCAATCTGCTCACACCTTCCACCGGTGATCCCAATACGCGTATACCTGAAACCAAGGCCTTTATGGTCAATGTAACGAAACTGTAAAAGGAGGTGATCGCATGAGTAAGTCATTTTTTGTTGATACGACCCTGTGTACGGCCTGCAGGGGCTGTCAGGTGGCCTGCAAGCAATGGCATAATCTGCCGGCCGAAGACACCGTCAATCGTGGTACTTACCAAAACCCTGCCGATCTCTCCTTTGACACTTACAAGCTGGTTCGCATGCGCGAGGAGGTTATTGACGGTAAACTGCGCTGGCTGTTTTTTCCGGATCAGTGCCGCCATTGCATTGAAGCCCCCTGTGAGGCAACCGCCGGGGAGCCAACAGCTATTTACACCAGCCCGGCTACCGGTGCGGTGATTTACACGGCCAACACCGGGCAGTTAGATGCGGCCGAAATCGTCGAGTCCTGTCCTTATAACATACCGCGCAAAAGCCCGGACGGCACCCTGGCAAAATGTGACATGTGCAACGACCGGGTAGAAAACGGTCTGCAGCCGGCCTGTGTGAAGGTATGTCCCACAGGGGCGATGAACTTTGGCGAGCGCGATGACATGCTCACCCTGGCCAAAAGTCGCCTGGCGCAGGTGAAAAGTAAATTTCCAAATGCCATGCTTTTAGATCCGGATGATGTCCGCACCATCTATATGGTAGCGTTTGAACCGATGCTGTATCATGAATTTGCGGTAGCCTCAGCCACCACCGGCTCAGGCATCACCCGACAGGCGGCATTGCGCAGGATGTTTCGGCCTTTTAAAAATATAGCTTCACATCTTGCATGACAAGGCTGAGTGATACTTTCATTCACCAGGGGGAGAAGACATTTGACTTCTCCCCCTTTATTTTTTTATATTGCAAAAGTTAAGCCTCAAAACGATAAAAAACCCTTAAAAAATCAGAAAAGAAGTGGTTTCAAAACCTCAGATAGTGTTCGAGGGCAAGGCGCAAGCCGAGTCAAAAGCGCAGCATACACGGTAGTATGTGAGCATTTTGTCTCGGCTTGCAACGCAGCCATCGGACACTAGATGGGGTTGTGAAACCACTTCTAAGGAGACTTCATGACCGCGATGACCATCTTTACTCCTGATGATATAAAAAAAGCAGTGAAAGTGCTCAGAGAAATAAGACCGGCCTACGTTGAGATGCTCGAGTTTTATGAACAATTATTTATGACCCAGGAAAGCTCCAAAAATCAGATTGACATCGAACCGATCCGGATTTCAGATCAGGAACTCGCCATTAAAATCAAAGAAAAATTCCCGCTGATCAATTCTGCCGAATTCGCCATCGACATTGAAGCATCAAAAAAATTGTTTGTTTTTATCTGTGAAGCCGCAATGAAAACAAAGGCCGCGATGTCGGCCACCGCCGGAAAAATACTGGCTTCCATTGATGCAGCCTTAGATCTTGAAACCCTTTTTACAGGTATTCTAAGGGGAGACGATGGGCCGTTTGAAAAAGCCGCCAAAGCGCTAAGCGTCGAAAAAAATGTCCTGGCCTTTTTCGCATACAGCAGCATCAAACCGTCTGTGATGTCGTGTGCGGAACAGCTCTCAGTTTATCTGAAGCATCAGGATCCATGGCAGCAGGGTTACTGTCCAATCTGTGGGACTTCGCCGGCGCTTTCCGTGTTGGAAGGTGAAGGAGAGCGCAGCCTGATCTGTAGTTTTTGCTGGCACAAATGGCCTGTGAAAAGAGTTTTCTGCCCTTATTGCAATACAACAGACAGCAATATCCTCCATTATTTTTTCAGCGAAAATGAAAAAGAATATCGCGTCTATACCTGTGAAAATTGTAAAAAATATATCAAAACAGTAGACACTAAAAATACGGAGCGGCTCATCTATCCGCCTCTGGAACACGTGGTCACCATGCACCTCGATATGAAGGCCAATGAAATGGGATTTAATTCAGAATATCCTGTGCCCCAATAAGTAGAAGCCATCTTAAAAATGTCTTTTGGCCTCCCGCCTTTTTCGGCGGGATTGGTACCGCGTTTCAAATCCTCGACATACAGCAGTATGCCTCCGGTTTGCGACCCACAAAAATTATGAGATAGGACGGGAAGTCCCGCTCAGCGGGAAAACTCGGCCCCGCCGCGTCTGTCCCGGCGTAGCCTCTAGGCGAAGACGGAATCTCGAACCAAAATCCTATTTTTAAGATGGCTTCTAGTTGCTTTGATTTGACCTCTAAAAAATGGTACCATGATCTTGTTCTTCACCCAATCTGGTATTAAATTTACTTTACGCAACCCATTGGCTAAACCTTTTCTCGGATAAAGCACGGAACTCGCTGGTGTGGTATGCCAGAACTATTGTCAAAATAGTTTTTAGTGCGATGGCTTCCTATCCATTCGTCATTCCTGCGAAGGCGGGAATCCAGGCGACTTTAGATCTGTTAATCTAAACGGGAGATGTAACGGTGATGAATAATCACCACCGAATATTGCCGTTGATGCTGCTAAGCTTTTTTCTTGCCGCAACGGTGGTTGCACGGACGAACACCTTATCCGCTTCAACACAAGCAACCCATGAGGTTGTGCGTGCTGAGACCGCCTGGTCACAGGACCGCGCACGTCCCGGAGATTCGGTTGTGCTCGCCCTGGTGGTGAATATCCAGAAAGGGTATCACATCAACGCCGACAGGCACCAGCTCAAACCAATGGCGGATTTTAAACCGTATCCAACAAGGCTCCGGATCGTCGAAGCCCATCCAGGGCTCACCATCGAAGCCCCCCGTTATCCCAAAGCCCATGCCGAAAAAGTCGACTATACCACCAGCGATTTAATGTCCTTTGAAGGACAGTTTATTATTTACCTGCCGATGAAACTGGAAGAAAATATCCCGCCCGGATGGGTTGATTTAAAAATGATACTGGAATACCAGGCATGTTCCGCCACCTATTGCCTGTTTCCGCAAAAGATCACCTTAAAAGAAAAAATTGCGGTCGTTCAAAGTAAAGAACCGGTATCAAAAATAAATCAGGCTATTTTTTCAAAATTTGATCAGGGTTCGACAACTGATTTATCACACTCAGTGGATTTCGATCTCTTTGGCTGGTCATTTTCAGTCGATGTGCAGTCAGGTTTTGGATGGTTCTTGCTGCTGATAACCGCAGCTTTTGGCGGTTTGCTGCTAAATTTTACGCCGTGTGTCCTGCCGCTGATTCCCATAAAGATCATCAGTCTGTCCCACGCCGCCCAAAATCAGAGAAGATGCCTGACACTGGGATTTGCGATGTTTGTGGGGGTTATCTTCTTCTGGCTTGTGCTGGGCATCCTCATCACCCTGGTCAGTGATTTTACCGCCACCAATCAACTGTTCCAATATCCGTTGTTTACGATTCTGGTGGGTGTCATCATCGGGACCATGGCCCTCGGTATGTTTGGCTTTTTTGCAGTGCGACTGCCGAATTTTATCTACATGATAAATCCAGAACAGGATAGCCTGCTTGGGTCATTTGGATTGGGTATTCTGGCCGCAATTCTGGCCACCCCTTGCACCGCACCGTTTATGGGGGCAGCCGCAGCCTGGGCGGCGACCCAGCCACCACTGACAGCGCTGGCGACATTTTTCACGATTGGATTTGGTATGGCACTGCCCTATCTGATCCTTTCGGCATCACCCAGATTGGTCGAGAAAATGCCCAAAACAGGCCCTGGCAGTGTGTTGATCAAACAGGTCATGGGATTGTTCATGCTGGCAGCCGCCGCATATTTTATCGGTGTGGGATTGAGTGCTCTTTTTTCTAACCCACCAAATCCGACCAGCAAATTATACTGGTGGCCGGTGATGGGATTCGTTGCAGCCGGAGGGATCTGGCTGGCCTACCGCACGCTTCGTATCGCAGTAAAAAATGCACCAAAAATTATCTTCACTACCCTGGGAGTGATACTGATCGGCCTATCCAGCCTGGGAGCAATCAGTCTAACGAGTAAGGGACCCATCGACTGGGTCTATTATACCCCGGAACGGGTTGAGGAATTGCTCAAGCAAGACAGGGTCATCGTCATGGTCTTTACGGCCGAGTGGTGCTTAAACTGCAGGGCTCTCGAAGAAGGTGTTTTGCGACATCCTGAAATTATCAAACTCTTTGAAAGTGGGGCGGCAGTCCCCGTCAAAGTGGATATCACCGGCAACAATCCGGCCGGCAAAGCCAAACTCAGGGAGGCCGGCAATCTGACCATCCCGTTGCTCGTCATCTTCTCTCCCAACGGCAACCAGGTGTTTAAAAGCGACTTTTATAGTGTTGCGCAGATACTAAAAGCCGTTAACACAGCCATAAAGAAATCCGCAAAAGCATCGTAAAATCCTCGAGATATCAATTTCACATTTCATTCGGATATCAATCGGAAAACACTAAATCTGTGAATTTAGCCCTTGTAAGTTATTGATTGTATTATATGCATTCAAAGGCTCGTTTCTGGCACGATTACAATAATCACTCTATCTTAACATCAAGTGACCTCACCAATCTTGACAAACTAAATTAACAGAGCCATACTCGCGCCCAGAAAAACAAATTATTATCATTATCATTGAAACCTGGATTCTATATTCCCTGGATGCCGAACCCAGAAATCAAAGATCAATTGCCCACAGAACTTGATGGCTATCTGATAGTGACTCAGATTGTAGGCGCTGTTAAAGCTCAATGAAACACTCGACAATCCTCAGTTAGGAGCAGAGGAGGTATCCAGCAAATTTGTGCTGTCGCAATCCTTTCTAGCTCAACTTTGACGCGATAATTTCGTCTTTTTATCATTGTATACACCCATCTCAATCTTTTTTTTTAAGCGAAAGGTGGAAAATATGAAGCGTTTATTTGCACTTCTTTGTGGAATTATACTAATTGCCGGTTGCCATTTGCCAACGCCTACCCCGGAACCATATCCCGCCGTCAGCAAGATTGACCCGAACCTCGAGCAGAGACTCGAAATCTCAAAACCTGATGAAAAGTTGTCTGTGCTCATTCTGTTCAAGGAACGGCTCGATATGCGCGCCATGAAGGCTTCCTTGCAGGCAGCCAAAGCCACCAGAGCCGAAAGGCATTTAAAGGTCGTGGGGGAGCTCAAGGGTATCGCTCAATCCACCCAATCCAGAATCCTGCGCTACCTCTGGTTTCAGAAGCTTATCGGGCAGGTTGAGTCCTACAACGCCTTCTGGATCGACAATATCGTGGCACTAAAAGCGACGGGTGGCGTGATCAGAAGGCTTGCGATGCAATCCGATGTCGCCAGGATCGCATTCAACCATCCCATTCAACTCATCGAACCTGTCGAAGAATCCTCGGCTTCGGATGTGGCGGCAGGTATTGAGAACGGCATTGCTCTCACCCGAGCTCCCGAGCTCTGGGCCACCGGTATAGACGGTACAGGCACCCTGGCCTGTCATCTCGACACCGGCGTGGACGGTTATCATATTGCCCTGTCATCGCGCTGGCGCGGGCAGGACCCGGGTGTGACGCCGGCAGAGGCGTGGTTTGATCCCGTGACCGAGACCAACTTCCCCTTTGATTCAGGGAGTCACGGCACGCATACCATGGGGACTATTTGCGGTTCGGCCGGATCAAACCAGATCGGAATGGCTCCTGGCGCAAAATGGATATCGGCGGCCGTGATCGACAGGGAAGGCATTTCTCAAACAGTGGCCGACGCCATTGCGGCTTTCCAGTGGGCGGCCGACCCCGACGGCAACCCCGGCACGATGGATGACGTCCCGGATGTGGTGAGCAACTCCTGGGGACTGGTCCCCTATACCCATGGATATCCGCCATGCGACCCGCTGTTCAACAACGTGATCGACAATCTGGAGATCGCCGGCCCTGTCGTGGTATTTGCGGCCGGCAACGAAGGCGCCGGGGGTATCAGGATACCCGCAGACCGGATCACGAGCCCGGTGAACACATTTGCCGTAGGTGCCCTCAATCAGGATGGCACCAGCATCGCGAGCTTCTCAAGCCTGGGCCCCTCAAGATGCGACAATACTACTGCAAAACCAGAGATTACGGCTGTGGGCAGCGACGTACTATCGAGCATTCCCGGTGGCAATTACAGCAGACTGAGCGGTACGAGCATGGCCTGTCCCCATGTTGCCGGGGCGGTGCTGCTGCTCAGGCAAATCAACCCAGCAGCCACCGCTGAAGAGATCAAGTACGCCCTGTACCAGACTGCGGTTGACCTGGGACCCTCTGGAGATGACAATACCTTCGGCATGGGCAGAATCGATGTTGTCGCGGCGGCCAATGCTCTTGGGGCCGACTTTGGAACAATCGAGGGCTATGTTAGGAAAGCCGGAGCAAATTTACCGATCGAAGGCGCAAGAGTGGCACTCGACGACACCGGCTATTATGGCACTACCGATACTGAAGGATACTACCGCATCGTCGCTGTCGCGGAGACCACGTATGACATTATAGCAAGCGCCTTCGGGTACAAAGAGAAAACGCAAAAAGTCCGCCTTCCCAAAGACACCACGGTGGGAGTGGATTTCTATCTCGAGGTAACTGAGGATGGGACCCTCCAGGGAACTGTCGTAGACGACAGCAATGGTGATCCTTTGGAAAATGTGGCGATCTCCTTCCGTAACGCTCCCGTCGATGCTGTTGCAACAGACGCAAACGGGTTTTATCAAACCGCGCTACCCGGCGATTACGCCTATGATATCACGGCTCAAAAAGACGACTACGACTCAGAATACGCCGACGACATCTATGTTCCCGAAGGCGGAGTGGTCACCCAAGACTTCAAGCTGGAGCCCGATCCCGATCGCTGCTTATTTTTAACAGCTGCCCGGGACACGGCTGTTGAGCCCGACCTCCAGGAGTATCGCAAAACCCGTGAACTCATCTCCGAAAAACGTCCTTTCGGAAAAAAAGTATTACATCTATACCGGGAACACACGGCTGAAATTGCAGCAATCCTGCTACGGAATCCCGCCCTGCGTGATGCCGTACGATCGATGATTTCAATAATCGCTCCGACAGTGCAATCGATTAGGAAGGGAGTGAATTTGGATCAGCCTGTTCTCAGCAGCGAAGATGAAGCCGCAATTTACGCCATTCTCGATGATTTGGAGCCTTGGGCAAGCCCAGGGCTGAAGACCGCAATCAAGGCGGTCCGCAACGATATCAAGATGTTAAAAGATATGAAGATCGGACAGGTTCGGTCTCTGTTGCAGTGATCTGAAATGAATGTCTCATCTAATTGTGTAATTCTCATGGATGATTGGGAAAGAATAAGATAGAAACGATACAATTTTACTGACCTATTTTAAGAATTCTCGAAATCTCTTGTTTATGGAACTTTCG
>JASFPE010000094.1:0-13679 GCA_050116155.1 Desulfobacterales bacterium | reverse complement strand
CTTGTGCTTATGCTGGCCATCATTCCCGGCACCATCTTGATGGCGATAAAAATGTTTAAAGGCGGGATTTCCCGAACGGATCGCAAGCAACAGGCCGAAGAAACAAAAATGATTCAAGAAATATATCAAGGGCTCTCCCGCATGGAAGAACGGGTTGAAGCCTTAGAGACTATCCTCCTGGATCGAGAGGGAAAGGAGCGCAAACCATGAGACGAATGAATCGATTATCTCATAAAGGACTATATCGCTCTCGCCAGGGCGTTGTTTTTGGGGTATGCAGAGGCCTGGCCGAATATTTTGATTTCTCGGTTTTCTGGGCCAGAGCCATAGCCCTGATTTTACTTTTTGTAACAGGCCTCTGGCCGATGGTTGGATTATATATCCTGGCAGCCCTGTTGATGAAACCCGAACCGGTCATTCCAATCGAAAACGAAGCCGAGCAGGAGTTTTACAACAGCTATACACACTCACGGCACGGCGCGGCCCAGCGATTAAAACGACGGTATCAGAATCTGGAACGGCGTATCCGCCGGATGGAGCATATCGTTACAACGCCTGAATATAACTGGGAGAAACGCTACAACGGGGAATAGAAAATTTGACTCTTCCTTATCTTTATTAAGTCGGAGAGCAATTCCTGCGAACTCATCACCCTTAGCAGCGGATTCAGCGCATTTTTACGATAGCAGTCGAGCGTTTGCTCATGTACCGTTTTTGAGGGAGCAGCGCAACAATCTTCCAGCAATACTGCTTTGAAATCATGACAGATTGCGTCCATTACGGTGGTCAACACGCAAAAGTGAGTTGAAATCCCGCCCACCGCACACAGCGTAACTCCCCTCTCATGCAACCAATCCTCAAGGCCGGTATTGAAAAACGCCGAAAACCTCGGCTTGGGAAGCCAGAAATCATCATCGCGTCTGTCCAGTTCATCGACAACCTCGGCCCCTTGCGTACCAGCCAGAGAATGTGGAGACATGCGGCCTTTGAAAATAAAATCCTCTCTGTGAAACGCATCCGTTGAAAATACCACCGGCCACATGTACTCTCGAAACTGGCCGATGAGGCAATTCAACGGATCTATTATCTTCTTGGCAAACGCTGTAATCGGAAGACTTCGGCGGGTATCAAAATTATCTTTAACCATGTCGATGATCAAAAGCGCAGGTGTATCTTGGATTTTTGCTTTCATCATTCATCCCTCGTGCAAAAAATAGAGAAACCAGATTCAAAAGTCAAGGCCGACCACAAAAAACTAAAGCCAGATTGGTTATACCAATCTGGCTCTTTAAATCGGGTAGCGACGCCCACTTTTATGACCGCATCAACTGCATTACCCGTTATTTCAAAGGCTAAAGATAACCGATTTACTATAATTGCTCGAGTACGTGCATGGGAACATCAAAGGTCTCTGCGACAGAATAATTATTGGCTGTGGACATTGACTCCGACAACGCGCTCTGGATTTGTTCTAGAATCTGGCAATCGTCTATACACGACGGAAAGCTTTCCCGTATCTCGCACTCTTTGCAAGGGCTTTTGACAAGATGCCCAACATTTATATCGAAATTATGATTATCTGTATTTTTTTCCAGCATTTTAATCACCTTGTTTCCTTGGTTGTTGTATGAGTGGCCCCTCCATCGCTCTCTTACGTCTTTATCGGCAGCATCGCCAAACATCATGAGGCCTTTTTTTCAATAATTTGACTATTTACCTATACAACTATCATGCCAATTTTGCGATATTATTCGTTTTATAAATGATTTCAATTATATATAAAAATTCTCGCAAATTGTAGTGCGGCGTTACTGACAATTGTTGTCATAAAATGTGTCAAAATTTTGTCATTTTGAGCCAGAGGGATAAATGAAAGGATTGGAAAAATGCAAGAGGCAGGATGCAAATGATGTCGAAGAGCTATAGAAAATCAATCAGTAATGCAAATTCATTCACCATGACGTTTGGCATATTTATTATTCGTCCGAATGTAGTTCGGGATAGAGACTTTTGGCGCAAGTCGGGCAAATTCCATGGGTAAAACCTGCTTCAGAATGATCATGGATGTAAGCCTCGATTCTGTTCCAGTAGCCTTTATCATCCCGAATTTTTTTGCAATTCGAACAAATCGGCAGCAAACCGCTTAACACTTTAACTTTGGCCCGGGTGGCTTTCAATTCGGTAATATTCACGCCCACCCTCCAGCTCTTCCAGCCAATCATGGGAGGGTACTCAGATATATGCGACCAATAAACCGTCTTCTCTAAACCGTCTTTACTGAGAAAATTCCATTCTAATTTTGCCTCCGATTCAGTCGCTAAATCGCTTTTATCAGCCGCTGAATCGCTTTTCTCAACCTGAAACAATAGTTTTAAAATTTCAGGATTATCCGCCAGATCCTCAGCGCAATAACCAGTGAGATCCTCAAACTCTCGGTTAAAAAAGACCACAGAACCGTCCTCGTCGGTCGCATAAATAATGACCGGCATTTCCCTCAGCGCCAGTTTGAAAGTTTCCCTGGCTTGCTTTAATTTTTCTTCGGCCTGCTTGCGCTTTTCGACTTCATGGGAAAGCTGATTTTGCGTTTCCTCAAGACGCTCAGTCAAGTCTTTCATTGATGTATTCATATTTTCCCTTATCATCGAATCGGTTTGAAATCTGTCTGCGGCGGTCTATCGAATATTTATAAGCCTCAGGCTGATAAAATGAGGCTTGCCCGCCCATAGCGTGGTCAAGAAAACGCTTCGAAATTAGTCTAGATTCAGCTCTATTTTGCAACTATTACAGCGCCTCACCCCTCGAAAAACCGCGTTGCCGCAATCCGGGCAGATGTAACGTGCTTCTTCATCCGCAACCCACTTTTCGGTTCCGTATTTTTTGCGATAAGGAATGGATCGCAGAATGACTTTCTTGCTAACGGGTATGGGGAAGTCCTCAATCAACCGGCAGGGAAAATCGTCACATTCATGACATCCCGTATAGCCTTTTTTTTGATTGCAGTCTTTCACCGCACAGGTCTCACAAAACAGGGCCCTGTTATCGGAAAAACACCCCTCGCAAGCAAGATCATCTGTAGTCATATTTTGCAGCCCGGGCAGGTTGCTTTGATAAAAACTCAGGAGCGCATCCATAAACCTTTGATTATTATCCCTGGTTGCATAGTAAATGCCGCAAACCCCGCAATATAATCCGCAGGGAGATAATAATTTTTCATTTTTTTCCATAATCTTCTCCTTAAACGAATTTATTCTCCAGCCAACTTTTTCCCGAGTTCTTCGGCACGCCGCATAAGTTCTGTATTTGATTTTATCTCACCAGGTGCTTCGGCACTGCCATAGACCATTCCGATAATTTTGGCACCGACATATTGAAAAGAGTCCTGAAATGCGCGTAAGGCATTCACACATCCGGAATTGAAAGGATCGCTGTCGCCGTAACTCATCGCTATACCGACGCGTTTGCCGGCAAACGGATTATTATCGTAGGCAAGCAGCGCAAAACAACGATCCATAAACAGCTTGGTTTGGGCCGACATCGAGAACCAGTATACCGGACTGGCAATCACCCAGGTATCGCACGCCACCAGCTTCGGATAAATAGTCTGCATATCATCATCGATTGCACATCCGTTGCTGTCCTCTTTCCGACACGCATAACAGGCCTGACAGGCGGATATGTTCATTGTGTTCAGATGAACAGATTCGACGTTTGCTCCGGCAGATTCAGCTCCTTTAACAATCTGGTTGGCCAATGCGGCGCTGTTGCCCTTTTTCCGAGGGCTTGAATACAATACCAGAATCTTTCTCGGTTCATGTTTCTCGGTCATACATTGTCCTCTCTTATTCTAAATTTTACACAACCTTTATAGAATGGCATCCTCAGATTAAAAGTTGAAGACCTTGCTGTCAGCAGCCAGGTCAATTAGACTGCCACCCGTATCCAATGCCATATAGGAAATTTGCCACCTTATTCCTCCTTTCATTTTATTTTCGGTAATGATTACTTGAGTGTTAAACATATACACGAAGTTCTGCACGGCTTTCAAATAGAAATTTAAGTATGTCCGTTCTTTTGAATTTTTCAATATTGGACATGGTTGACTTATGTCGGAGGTTGTGACACATATTTTCGTTCATTACAACTCCGGCATCATTCGGATCAAGGAATATCGCTATCTGAAAGAATGGCAAGATTTGGGTCTAATCCAATCGTTTCCGTTCGTTTCACAGGAAACTTATAAGAAAATCAAAAAAAGACGCATAGCCTGTGTATCCTGTCCGATCGGCTGCAAAGACGTGGTGGAAATTCAGGACGGAGAATTTGCCGGATTGGTGGCCGCCTCCAGCTCCGCGATAAATCTGTTTACGCCGATGGCATATGGATTTGAGGATTATCGTGAGGCAGTCAAATGCATCAATACTCTCGACCGTTACGGCCTGGACATGTTCGAATTCTTCGGTATCATGAAGTTAGCCAGAAGCCTGCGTGACCATGGGATTATCTCCAAAGACCAAATTGATGCCGAGATTGTTATGGAATCCCTGGAGTCTATGGAAACATGGGCCAAAAAGATAAGTCTGCGGGAAGGCCTGGGAGATATTCTGGCGCAAGGATTTCATGGTATTTTCGACGAGTTTGGCGAAACAGCGAAACAGCATGCACCAAGCCTGGTCAAAGGCATGCATACCTATGCCGGACCGGGCTGTGCATTTGCCTGGGATCTTTTCGGGACCATGGAGCTGGGTCAACTCATGGAGCCACGCGGGCCACACGTCGGATCGGGCGGCTCGCCCACCTATTTTGCCAGAAGACCGCTGGATGTATTCCCGCGCCACCTGGCTCGCATGGGCGTGCCCAAAGAGGCAATTCAACGGATCCTGCCGGCAATAGACGATCCGGAGCAGGAAGAAGATCTCAAAATTGGATCTTTGCTAAAATATTCCCACAGCTGGTTCACAATCCTGGGATCATTGGGCATCTGCGCCAGAGGTCAAATCAACCGTTTCTACAATGCGCCATTATGTGCCGAACTTTACGAAACGGTGACCGGCGTAAAGACCGAATTAGAAGATCTCCGCCAACGGATTGATCGCGTCTGGACGCTTTATAACCTGGCCAACCTTCGACAAAGTGCTGGTGGCGGGGAAGAAATTATCCCGCGCCAATGGATCGGAAAGTCAGGCTTTAAAAACTATGTTACCGAGAAGCCGTTAACGCGGGAAGATATAAAACGAATGGTGGAAGATTATTACGAGGAATGGGGATGGGACCGAACCACCGGCGTTCCCACACCCGAAGTTCTGGAAAAACTGGGGTTGGCAGACCTCTGAACGACGCCCATCACATTAAATACATTTTATAATGGTTAAACAACACTTCCTTTGAACCGCAGAACCGCAGAACAAGGAACCGCAGAATATCGAAGTAAAGTCAATTGTCTTATCGTTTTTTTATACTTCTGCGGTTGGAAATTCCTTGTTCGATATTCGATATTCCACGCGTTTTGAAAATAAATATGACTAATTGATATTCTCTGCAGATAGCTTAATTGCTTTCACTAGTTGGGTACCATCTTCAGCGTGTATCGTGCATCCTCCTCGACGCTCTTGCGATCCAAAACAAAAGGTCTGTATTTCCCCGCGCGCCACAGTTCTGCCTGATCGTCATAATGCGGGCTCATGAAATTTCCGGAAATCCCCGCCGGGATCACACGGCGCGAATTTTTGCGATCGGCAAAATCAATGATATAACGCAGCGATGCGCCGTGATATCCCTCCCATGGACTGGCTAATTTATAAGGCTGGGGATTTACGGTGGCGATGCTGCCGCCCATGGGAAAGGGTCCGATGTTCATGAAGAATCCCATCAGGGGCGATGTCTTGCCGAAACGATGATAGAGGGTCAGCGTATGCAGCTTGCCCCACTGCCAATCGTCAACTTTCGAACCCATCTTTTCATTGAGGTAGGCTATGGCTTCGGAGAAGCTTTTGGCAATGATGTCGTTGAGGCCTTCCACACGGGCAGTGTCCGGATCGTCAAACCACGGAGATTCACCCTGTGCAATCAAGTTTCGAAAGGCATTAAAAGTTAAATCTTTATTTTTTATGTATTGTTCATAAAGATCATCTCCGAGTCTTTTTTTAAACACATTTTTTACCATTTCATTGACGGTGGCATGAAATACCGCTGGCGCTATATCTTCGGAGCCGGCCACAAAGTCCCAACCTTTGAGGGTGGCGAGTGCCTCTTTTTCTGTTTCTGATTGCACTTTTGCAGATAACGCCTTTAGCATTATCGGAACCCACTCTTTGGCCAGAACAACATAAAAATCTGTTTGCATCCTAACAAAGTCTTGAGTGTCAAGCTTCTGCTTGGCGGTAAGCATCTCCTGGATCCGGACAAATCGATCCGGCATCGTGTAATAATGAGAAATGGGATAGGGGTAATCATCGCCCACGAGTTTGTTGTTGGCGGTGGCAATCCATCCCCGGGCCGGATTTCTCAGGTGTGGCTGTTCCCGGGTGGGCACATAACCCTGCCATTCATGTTTCCCGTCCCAGCCGGGAACCGGGACCGCCCCGTTAAATCCATCTCGAATGGGGAGTCCCACCGCCGCCCAATGACCGATGTTTCCCTGGTCATCGGCATAGACCCAGTTTTGGCCCGGGCATTTAAAATGCTCAACGGCTCTTTCGATATCATCAATGCTTTTGGCGGTATTGAGGTAATAAAATGGGATCACCGTAAGCATCTCATAGGCGGTCCACCGCATGGAAACCGCCGTACCTTTGGGCCCTTCAAACTTTTTGACATCATCAATTATGGGTCCATGACGGGTTAACCTGACGTTGAATTTTACGTCATCGCCGCCCTTCACCTTGATGATTTCTTCTTTGATCTTCATGTCTTCCCAGCGGCCCATGAACTCATACTGGTCGGAATTGGCCGGGTTTATTTTCTCGATATAGAAGTCGGCATCATCCGCCATAACATTCGTCATACCCCAGGCCGTATGTTCATTGGCCCCGATAACCACCAAAGGTACACCCGGCAAAATTGATCCGGAGACATTCATCGAAGGGGTGACCAGATGGGCTTCATACCAGATACCCGGAGCTCCATGACCCAGGTGGGGATCGTTGGCAAGAATGGGCATTCCGGTGGTCGATTTTTTCCCGGCAACCACCCAGCTGTTGCTGGCACCGCCACCTTCTGTTCCGAAAACTTCCCTGGCCAAAGCGTGGGCTTGGAGAAAGTCTAGTGCGGCTAATTCGGCAGGTATAATCGTCGGGTAGTCCTCCGGATAAGCAGAAAATATGTCTTCGGCCATCTCGGGGCCCACCTTATCGATGACCGCATCATGCAGCAGCTCGATGGATAAGGCACTGTTGAGATCCCAGGCCATAAAATAGTGAACCGCCACACTATCGGAAGGCTGCCAGGGGTCAGGCTCATACCCCAGGATGGTGAATTCTATTGGCAGGGGGCCTTTGCGATGCTCTAGAAAGTAATTGACGCCTGCTGCATAGGCTTTGACGGCGGCCAACGTCTGCGGTGGATATTCTGCAGCGATATCTTCAAAAGACTTGCCGGCCGTAATGGTTCTGAAAAACCTGTCAACCGAAACGAGATCCTTGCCAATGATCTCGGCCAATCTTCCCTTGATGAGCCGTCTGGCCATGTCGATATGAAAAAGTCTGTCCTGGGCCATACAAAAACCGACCGCAAAATAGGCGTCTTTATCTGCCTGCGCGTAAATGTGCGGCATCCCGTAAGAATCGCGTATGATTTCAACCGGCGCTTTTAAGCCCGGCACCGTAATCTCTCCATCATAATCCGGAAGGGTCGATCGAAGATACGTGTAAACACCCCCAACAATCACAATCATCAAGACCAAAAGGACGCCCAAAATCCATTTAATTACCCTCATGACTTTCCCCCTTAATTATTCATGTCTGGTTATCTAAAAAGCCCAATTTATTATGCAGCAACTGCCAAATTGATGCCTCTGGATTCACACTGTCTTCAACGAAAAGAGTTAGTTAACAAATTCGCACTAGGGAACGATTTTTGCCGGCCGTACCCCTTTGGAAATTGATTCCCGTTTGGGGATGTCGGAACCCACCGGGCAGGCATTGATGCACAATCCACAGCGAAAGGTGTAGCCGTTGCGACCCATTTTCGGCAGCCCGCGATCCTGATAATAGGAGCAACCCGGTTTATCGATAGCGACTCCTTTCCAAACCACCGTTTCCATCACGGATGGATCGCGCGCATACTCATTGGGGATGAGATTCTTCGGACAAATGGCGATACAGGCAAAATTGCATTCGGGCGTCGTATTTTCACAAAGGTTTAACGACAAGGGTTTATCCGCTACCAGTTTGGCATCGGTCAATAACTGGGCAAAACGCTGACGTGGACCAAACTGGGGGGTTAATAAAAGATTGCTCAGGCCAAACTCGCCCAGGCCCGCCTGAACCGCCGCATGCTTGTGGGATAAAACCCCCTTTAGGGCGCTCAGATCATAGGGATCCGAGGCATGAATAGGCAATGTCAAAAAGCCTCTTTTTGTCAAGAAGCGGGCAATTTTCAGCAATGCTTGATCCAATTGATTGTTCATCATGATCATCATGCGGCTGTACATAGCCCTTATTTCCGGCAATCCATCAACTAACGTATCCGACCAGCGAAGCGCCATAACGATACTCGTGTTGCATTCGGCTAAAAGATCTTTGGGCCGATGATATCCCTTTGGACTGAGTTCATCAAGTTGCTTGGTGGATGCGATTCCGACAAGGTCCATGCTTTGATCGAGTACGAATTGTTTAACTTCATTTGTCAGCTCCTGCATTTGCTACCTCCAGATGGTTCTGTGTTTAAATTCCAATTTATTAGATAACGATGTCCAGGGGACTGCGTTGCATAAAAAATACTCCCGTGCTAAACCGGCTTCACAGTATTAACAATTTGGAGTTCGACATGTCAAATTATCAGATATTTTATTTCCGCCCGGCATGATCGGTTGAAGACAAAAAATTATCCCGCAATGGCTGCGGGAGGAGGTATGAAATGAAAAAAGCAATACTCATCACCATTCTCATTCTGGTTCTAGCAGCTGTTGGCTGGCTTGTGGATCTGCTCTGGTCGGCAGGACAGTTTAAGGCCATCGCACCACATTTCGCCGGGCAGTGCATCCAAATCAGGGGAGTGATTGGCGCAGAAGATATCACCATTCATCCCGGAACCGGTGTGGCTTTCATTTCCGCCTGCGATCGTCGTGCCGTCGCAGAAGGCCAACCCGGCAAGGGTGGCATTTATGCCTACGATCTGAACGCTAACACGCCGGGGCTTGTTAACCTTACGCCTGATGCCAGCGAGGACTTTCAACCCCACGGTATCAGCCTTTTTGTCGGCGAGGATGGCATTGATACTCTGTTTGTCGTCAATCATGAGGCCGGCAAACATCAAATCGAAATATATGATTTAAAAGACGAGGTGCTGGTTCATCGCAAAACGATATCCGATCCGATGCTTGTTTCTCCGAATGATCTGGTCGCCGTGGGGCCGGAACGTTTTTACGTCTCGAATGATCATCGCTTTGTATCCGGTATCAAACGGATGTTGGAAGATTATCTGAGGCTCGGATTGTCGAATGTGGTTTACTATGATGGGTCTCAATTTAAAGAGGCCGCCTCAGGCTTTGCATATGCTAACGGGATCAACGTCAGTGCCGACGGCAAAATCCTCTATCTGTGTGCCACAACCAAAAGAATATTGTACATCTTCGACCGTGATCCGGCCACCGGCAATCTATACCGGCGAGAAAACATCAAACTGGACACCGGCCTCGACAATATCGAGATGGATAAAGAAGGCGGTTTGTGGATTGGGGCCCATCCCCAGCTTTTAAGTTTTGTGAAACACTCCAAGGACCCGTCTTCGCTGTCCCCCTCGCAAATACTGCATTTAACGCCAAGATCCGATGGGGGTTATGATATCGAAGAAGCTTATTTAAATGCCGGCGATGAGATCTCGGGTTCCAGCGTGGCCGCAGTGCATAATGACCGCATGTTAATCGGCAGCGTATTTGAACCCAAGCTTCTTGATTGTCAGAAATAAAAATCTGATTAAGACTCGGTAGATTCAGTAACCGGTGGGGTTTCAATATTCTGTTTGGCGATAGCCTTCAATTCACGCTTGTGAAAAAACACAGCGATATACAACATAAACAGATGAAGTGAGAAAAAATAGAATATTAACTCATCGTGATAATGTCTTGCCAGAAATAAAAATAAAATTGCGCTGTAAAACAGAAATTTTTTTTTCATTTTCAATCATCCATTCTTGATTGCATCTGCTTTCTCATAAATATTATCGGGAAAATAACAGAAAGACTTTAATTGCTTTGACGCTATTCAATACTATTCCGGTTTTCCAGCCGACGCGGTGCCCCGGATCTCCATCGTAACAATTTGATATTTTTAAAAGAAAAAATTCTACCAGGCGTTTAAGTTTCACCCGATTAGGCCGATATATGGTTATATGATCACACATTACTGGGTGCAGCACCCGATTACAAATTCAGTGTTAAAATTGGATATCGCCAATATTTTATTTAATTTTAAATACTTAATTCAGTCATCAGTTCTAAATAAAAAATACACTCTGCTCGCATAACGAGACATGTTCACAGGGGGAAAGATGAAAAAACAAATCGAAACATTTATTGATGAATTGAAGTCCAACAAAAAACTATCCTCATTTGATAAGGCTTCCACGAAACAGGCCGTGGTTTTAAGGCTGCTGTCATTTTTGGAATGGGACATCTTTAATGTAGATGAGGTTTACCCGGACTATTCCGTAAACTCACACAGCGTATCGTATGCACTGCGCATCAAAAACAATAACAAGGTCCTTATTGAGGTTAAAAGGGTTCATGAAAAATTGGATAGCCATCAAAAGTCTTTGGTTAGCTTTGCCTCCCGGGAGGATGTAGGACTCTCGATTCTGACCAATGGGATTGTCTGGTGGTTTTATCTGATTTCGGCCAGCGGTGATTGGCAACAGAAATGGTTCTATTCAATCGATTTGTTAAAACAGAAGCCCGACGCAATTATCCCAAAACTGATAGATTTATTGAGTAAAAATAAAGTGGCCAGAGGCCAATCATTGAAATCGGCAAAGGCTTTGTACCAGGAAAAAAAGCAAAAAATGGCCGCCGATTTTGTACCGCAGGCCTGGAACAAAATTCTTTCACAACCCAATAAAATATTTGTCGAATTATTGAGTGACACCACGGAAAAAATCTGCGGTTATGAAGTCGATTCGAATCTGGTCGAAAAATTTTTAATGAAGAATCTTGAAAAGTGGTTAATAAAAGATTTACCCGGTTTAAGCACGGTGCCCCCGGCAAAAATTAAAGAAGCACCCATCGTTCTCAAAGATGAACTGGACAGCAAGTCAACTTCACAGACGTCTACCAAATCCACATCCTCCGGAACAGGTCAATTTCGTATAACCCAAAAGCAGGACAGCTATGAGGGCAAAACCATAAAATCGTTTACCTTTAATGGTCGCACCGAACATGTTAAACATTGGGAGGAAGTGCTAACCAATTTATGCGACTACTTTGCTTCTATCCATAAGAAAGATTTTGAAAAAGTCTTATGGATATCCGGTGAAAACAAAACATACTTTTCACGAAATCAGGATCAGTTGCGAATTCCGGAAAAAGTTAAAAAGACGGATATTTTCGTCGAGACAAAATTAAATCCGGATGAAGTGGTAAAAACATCCAGGGCACTTTTAGCAGAATTTGGCTATTCCTCGGATAAGCTAAGAATAACTACCGAGTAGCGCCGCTCTCGCTCTGGAGAATAATACTCCAATATTTTCACGAATCCATTCAGCATACGAAAGCATTCTTTTTATAAACCTAAAATTTCTCCATATCCATATAACTCTTCGTTGTCATTGGGTCCGCTGACACCTGACACCTGAAACCTATTAATTCCTGAAATCTGAAACCTTTCTTTTGATCCATTTCACTCCCAAGAAATTTATTGCTTTCACGATTACCGATATATTACTTAGAAATATACTTTGCAGGGCAATGAAGTTGTCATTATCTTAGATTACCTGCCTGACCCAATAGCATGCTACGGGGTTGGCTTGAGATAACGATTGGGACATCCGATGACCTCCAGTTATTTTTTCTATGATATCGAAACCACCGGTTTAAACAAAGCCTTCGATCAGGTTTTGCAGTTTGCCGCCATTCGCACGGATCCTGAACTACACGAAATCAACCGGCATACCATCACTGTCAAACTGCGCCCCGATATCATACCTTCACCACAGGCGTTGATCACCAACCGAATGTCAATGACTGAGTTGGACTCAGGTATGTGTGAATTTGATGCCATCCGGCAAATTCATCAATTAATGAATGAACCCGGCACGATTAGTCTGGGCTACAACTCACTGGGCTTTGACGATGAATTTCTGCGATTTTCATTTTATCGCAATCTTCTTACACCCTATACCCATCAGTATCAAAACGACTGCCGCAGAATGGATCTGCTTCCCATTACGGTTTTCTACTGGCTGTTCAAAAGGAAGGTTTTGAATTGGCCGCAGGTCAATGGAAAACTTTCATTAAAACTCGAGCACCTGGGTTCAGCCAATAAACTCATTGCCGGCCCTTCTCATGATGCGCTGGTTGACGTTAGCGCAACGGTAGATTTGGCACGTATTTTTTTTAAGGATAAAAAAATGTGGTACTACCTGGAGGGCTATTTTGATAAACAAACGGACGCACTGCGCGTCGGCGAACTTCCAGCATCTTTTCAAAGCGCCGCTGGTGCCCACCAGCTGGGATTAATAGTGAGCAGTGAATACGGTCCCCAACAAAATTATCAGGTTCCCGTGATTTCGATTGGCACCTCAATACCGTATTCGAATCAAACCCTCTGGCTGCGCCTCGATTTGCCGTCTCTGCAGGAAACTAAACCACAGGCATTGGAAGAAACCACCTGGGTTATTCGAAAACGTTATGGTGAACCTGGTATACTGCTGCCACCTCTTGACCGATACTGGAAACATTTAGGTAAGGATCGCCAACTGATAACTGAAAAAAATCTAGACTGGCTAAAATCAAACCCCGAGCCCTTTCAGCAGATCGTCAATTATCATCGCGAATATAGATATCCGTACATTCCGAATTTAGATCCCGATGCGGCACTCTATCAAATTGGTTTTTTTTCGGCTTCGGATAACCGTATGTGCCGCAAGTTCCAGAAAGCATCCCCGGCTGAAAAATCAGAGCTAATCAATCAGTTTGACAGTGCCGAGGCCCGCACCTTGGCCGCCCGGGTGCTGGGCAGAAATTTCCCCCAAACGCTGCCGCAGAAATTTACAAAAGAATATATGTCCTATATGTCGCGGGTGAATCCGTCAAAGGAAGATGACGGGTTATTGGATTATAAAGGCGTGCCGCGCATGACACCATCAGGTGCTCTGGCCGAAATCGATCGACTTCGGCAGTCCGAGCAATTGGACGACACTCAATTTCAGCTGTTGGATGAATTGGAAGAATACATCAAGACGAAGTTCCCCAAAAGACCCACAGCCCGGCAATTAACCCTCGACGGTCAATGACAGATATTTCTTAGCGA
>JASFPE010000093.1:0-13686 GCA_050116155.1 Desulfobacterales bacterium | reverse complement strand
TTTTCAAGCAGCAGCGGGTACGATTCGCTGGAGGTATCCATATCCGGCAGCATGTATTTTTCACATTGCAGCGTTAAATCATAGCCATCGATGTATTCATAAAGCTCAAATGGCCCGACCATGCCCATCCGTCGGCCGAAACTTTTTTTTACGGCCGTATCCACATCCTGGGGACTGGCAATTCCTTTTTGAACGATATTGAAGGCTTCGCGCCACAATACCAGTTGGAGTCGATTAACAATAAATCCAGGGGCCTCTTTTTGACAGACAATAGGGCTTTTCCCCATGGACTTCATCAGATTATAACTCACTTCGACCGTAGCATCCGATGTTTCGTTGCCGCGTACGATTTCAACCAGCGGCATTAAATACGGTGGATTAAAATAATGGATCACCAAAAAGCGATCCGTTCGCCGGGTTGCTGCAGCCAGAACGCTGGGCAAAATGCTGGAGGTGTTACTGGCAAATATGGTCCGATCAGAAGCAATGGTGTCCAGCTTGGAAAACAGCTCATTTTTAATTTCCAGTTCTTCGACGATGGCTTCGACGATGAGATCCGCAAATGAACCCGCCGCCGTCAAGTCGGTCGTGGTATGTAAGCGCTCCAAACTTGGTGCCACATCATTTTCTGAGATAATCTCCCATTCCACCAGTTCGACTAAGCTGCGCTCAATTTTGGTCATGGCCTCCTGGAGCCTATCCTCAGATCTTCCACAAAGCATCACCTCGTATCCGGCAGCCGCAAATTCCTGAGCAATGGCATGGCCCATCATGCCGGGGCCAATTACTGAGATTCTTTTTATGGTAGGGGTCTCCATCGTCTTAACCTCCTGTTATCTTGGCATCTGTATTGGATTAGTATCAAATTTCAATTAGCAAATCATAATAACCAAGGTTTCAGGTTTCAGGTGTCAGGTGTCAGGAATTGAGGAATTCAGGAATTGAAACAGGAATTGAAATAGGAATTCATCCGTTTTTTTATTCCGCATTCCGCATTCCGACTTCCGCATTCGAAAGGACCCGACACTTGAAACCAGAAAATTGACATATAGGATTAAAAAAAGGAGCCACGCGCAATATTCTAAAGGCTCCTTTTTGATCGAAATGGATGACAATAATCAGGCGTTAAGCCGTTCTATCTTTAAAGCATTGCACGCAATTGATATCAATTCCCAGAACCTCGGCGATGCGAAACTTGGCTTCTATCCCTTTAGCGCATCTCGGCAATGGAGTTACCAGGCCGATTTGAAGATCATCTCGGATTTCGCCCATGACCACAGGATCCGTCAGCTCGGAAACCGATATCTTGAGCCTTTCGGCAACATATGCCTTGGCCTCCTGAATTTTCATGCCACGGGCCATTTGTACGCGGGCCACCAGATCTCCGGCGGCTCTCATTCCACCCATTCCCGAAGCATGCGCGTGGGTAAGGGCCATACCCAGCGGATCCCCGACGCCAACCTACAACCCGTCCAATCGGCAGATTTCAACCATAGCCTTGGAGGCCCGGGATACAATATCGACCGGCGGATGATCGTTGACGGTTACGGCGCCGACCCCCATGCCCATGTTCACATGGAGGGGGATATTGGCTGCTTCGCTGCACGCTTTCATAAACGTGATCGAACGAGACAGGTTCCAGGGGCACGACTCGGATGTGTTCGTATTGACCACCGGCCCGAAAATTGTCACCCCGGCTTTTTCAGCCAGCTTGACCTGGTCATGGGGATACAGACCGGCCAAACGAACCCCGTCATATTCCAACTCGCTGTGCATGCCCAATATAAATTCTCCGGCCATACCCAATTCGATACAAATATCAGGGTATTTTTCTCTCATCTTTTCGGATGCAATCAGAGACGCCTGAAAATCGGCATCTCCCGCGGCTCCAACGGTGTCCAGATTTATCCCATCGGCACCGGATTCCCACATCGCATTGGAGGCATACAAAATATCTCTGACGGCGCTGTCTACAGTGGCTTCATACGATGCCTGGGCTTCATCTATTTTTCCCTGGGGCAGCAACTCGGCCGGATTCGGAAAGGGGCCGTCCGGTTGGCTGTACAATCCCAGATTCGGCATGGCACCATAGAACAAAGGAATATGGGTTGATAGCAGGGCCTGTTCGAGAATCGGTCGCTCCATGGTGACAATCGGTTTGATGGGCTTGAAGCTGTAGTCAATATGGCACAATTCCATCGTATCGGCGCCGAATAATTTTTCATAGATTTGCAGGGCCTGAATGCGGTCGACATTAACACCGACACGCCTGATTTTTAATGTCCCGGCATCATAGCTGAGAACAACTTCATTGCCCGGCTCTACACTGACAAAGTTATAGGGTGATTTGAAAATATTAAATAAATGCTGCAGCTCCTCCCTGGAAAGTTCAGGGATATTTCCCCGTTCAGCAGCATCCGTGGTTCCCCGTTCAAGATCTTCCATGAGTTCGCTTTCGCTGAGCTCAACGGGGCTTCCATCTCCATAACGGGTCCTGATTTTCCCCATAAAGCCTCCTCGCAGGTTTAGGTACGTTACTGGCAGGCTTACCACTGCAAATAAATCCGAAATTCGAATATCGAAATTCGAAACAAATTCGAATAATCAAAATTCAAAACGTTTTGGATATTTGCACTTCGACCTTTATTATTCCTTGTTCGATATTCGATATTCTATTTAGATATTTCGGTGAGCCCTTCCTCCATGATGGCCAAACCCTTATCCAATTCCGTCTCTCCGATGTTCAGGGGCATCAGAATACGGATCACATTGCCGAGGGTGCCGCAGGCCAGGATGACGAGGCCTTTTTTAAGGCAGGCCTGGACCAATGCTTTGGCCGCTTCGTCCGCCGGTTCTTTCGTTTCCCTATCCTTGACCAGTTCCATTGCCAGCATAGGACCTAAACCTCTAACGTCGCCGATAATTTCGAATTGTTCCTTGAATTGATCGAAACGTTTGCGGACTTTTTGCCCCAAAGCTTCGGCCTGCTTTAGCAGATCTTCTTCCTCAAAGACATCCATCACGGCCAGGGCGGCGCGGCAACATATGGGGTTGGCCCCGTAAGTTCCACCGACACCAAAGGGATGTATCGAAGCCATCACCTCTTCTTTGCCAACGACGGCGGCAATGGGCATGCCTGCTGCAAAGCTTTTGGCCACCGTCATCAAATCCGGCTCAACATTATAATGCTCGATGGCAAACATCTTTGCGGTGCGTCCCATACCGGATTGAATTTCATCGGCAATAAACAAAATTTCGTTGTCTTTGCAGATTTTTGCCAATTTGGAGAAATATTCCGGTGGGGGCGTGATGAAGCCGCCTTCTCCCTGGATGGGTTCTACGATCAGCGCGGCAGTTGTTTCCGGGGCTGTATGCGTTATCAGGAAGTAATTCAAATGATCCGCACAGGCGATGTCACAATTCGGATACTCTAAATTGAAGGGGCATCGGTAACAATAGGCGATCGGCATGCGATAAACTTCCGGTGCAAAGGGCCCGAAGCCAAACTTATACGGTTTCACCTTGCTGGTCAGGGTCATGGCCAATTGCGTGCGACCGTGAAATGAATTTTCAAACGCGATAATTCCGGTTTTTTTGGCGTGGTATCGCGCAATTTTAACGACATTTTCAACCGCCTCGGCGCCGCTATTTACAAAAATTGCAGTCTTGGGAAAATCTCCGGGAGTGAAGGCGCACAGCTTTTGAGCCAATTTTACTGCCGGCTCATAGGGCAGCACCATAAAACAGGTATGGGTTAACTTTTCAGCCTGATCCTTGATGGCCTCAACCACTTTGGGGTGGCAATGACCTACATTCATTACGCCGATACCTCCGGCAAAATCGATGAATTCATTGCCCTCTACATCATAGACAAATGCGCCCTTGGCAGAGGCGACGTAATGGGTCGTGCCACTGGAAAGCCCCGGCGGCATCACTTGAGCCCTTAATTCACTTAACGCTTTGCTTGTCGGTTTATTTTTCATGCCTTTCCTCCTTCTCGCACATCAATATTATCTCAGGTAAGAGTTGACTCAGTCTCTAAAAGGTTTCAGGTGTCAGGAATAATAAAATTCCAGGTGTCGAATGTCAGGTGTCAGGAACGGAAAAAAGATGGTTTCAGGTGTCAGGTTTCAGGTTTTGCACCTCCGACCTGTCAGCTATCGGAGAGGAAGCGACCTAAGAGCAGTTTCCGGCCCTGCCTTTCGAATGCTGAAACCTGACACCTGACACCTGAAACCTGAGAAACGGTACCCGAAGCCTAAAACTGGAGAAAAATCTCTGAACTCTGGAACTTTGACTAAGCAACTAGTTCCTTTGCCTTTTCGACTGCCGAAGCGGCATTGGCACCGTATGCATCGGCCCCGATTTTGTCCACAAAATCCTGGGTCACCGGTGCGCCGCCGGCCATGATCTTGACCTGATCGCGAATGCCGGCCTCTTTGAGGGCGGCAATGGTCTCCTCCATCTTGGGCATCGTGGTGGTCAACAGCGCCGACATGCCAACCACCTTCGGATTGTGCTCTTTGACCGCATCCACAAACTGCTGGGCGGTGATGTTGGTGCCTAAATCAACTACCTTAAAGCCGGCTCCCTGAAGCATCATGGAGACCAGGTTTTTGCCGATGTCGTGCAGGTCACCTTCCACCGTGCCGATCAGATAGGTGCCCGCCCCGGCCGCATCGGCTTCGGAAAGCAGGGGCTTGAGAATATCCATGGCCCCGTGCATACAGCGGGCGCATAGCAGCACCTCCGGGATAAACATATCGCCGGCCTTAAAGCGTTGGCCCACCACATCCATACCGGCCAGCAGCCCGCTGTCCAGGATTTCCTTGGCATCAGTACCCCCGTCAAGGGCTTCCTGGGTAAGTTTGATAACTTCATCCTGTTTGCCGGCAATCAGCGCATTTGCCATCTTCTCCAATAACTCTCCCATTGTGCTTGTCTCCTTAATCAATAAAATTTGTCATCTTTAATCAATAAAATTTGTCATCTTTTCAGCTTTCAAAACAACATTGGATTGCCTATCATTTTTCTTCTTTTTTGTATACCCCCATTTCTTTTTCTGCCTCTTCCACAATTGAACGAATGGTGGTGAGAACATCGTCGGGCAGCGGGGGAGGTTCATAGGTTTCAAGGATTTCGATTACTCGATCATGGGCGCGTGTATAAATATCCGGACTGCCTGCCGCTTCCCAATCCTCTCGCATTCTGCGATCGATCAGTTTAGCCTGGGACTGGGATCTCATATACCTGAAGGTGGATTCATGCGCAAGATAATCCTTTCCAATGCCCATTTCTTTGATGATATCCACAGACAAGGTTTCGTCATTAACCGGAATACCCTGTAACGAATGCAAAATCATGTCGGCGATTTCATGATCCATTACAAGTTGCGCCAGGTCGAAGGTAATTCCCATCTCAAGCATTCCCAATCCGTAGATGACGTTGGCACCTGCCAACGCGGGTAACAGGCCTGTGATGGTTTTTTCATGCCCCGACTGAGCATCGACCACTTTGCTATCGCCCTATCCACCGGCGACAAAACTGGGTAAACTGTAATATTTGGCCAGACGTGCAACCGCCGCACTGATCATGCCGGTTTCGGGGGACCCCACCGTGGCCGTGGCCATACGCAAATCCATGGGACATGTCGAGGTGCCATAGACGAATTGGGATCCCCTGCGGGTTAACTGATTTAAAACCAGCGTCGATAGAATTTCACAATTTTGAATGACCAGAGTTCCGGCCAGATGCACCGGACTGGACCCGCCGGCCATGGCCATGCCGATAACTAATACGCCCATGCCGTTTTTAGCGGCCTTCATAACGATTTCGGAATGATGCTCGGGCAGTTTCAAAGGGCTAATCGGACAGGTGGCAAAGGAAAGCAATGGACGTTTTCTGAACTCCTCCCGGCTGCCGACAATTGCCGTGCAGATATCAATCACTTTGTCCGCCTGATACCCGTTGACGGGTCCCAGCCAGTGGTGTTTGGTGGTGTTTGTCAACGAGGCCTCGGCATTGTGAATGGCCTGCACTTCCGGGGGCTTATCATGAGAACACATGGCCCGTTCATAGGTTTCAATGTGGTCCAATGAATCAATGATGCGAGCTGCTTTTACTAGATCTTCTTTGGTGGTATCGCGGTGCTCTCCGGTATGAGGATCGACGAACATGATACCTTCACCGAAATTGGTAAACGTTACGCGATTATCTTCCAGCACGACGTCATCTTGAGGCCTGCGTCCGTAAGCAAAAAAGGTGGACGGGGCCATGCGAATAGCGTCTTCCACCACCCAATGGGGAAATTTGACGACCCTATTTTTTTGATCGACAATACAACCACCACCGTCTAGCACATTCAAAGCCTCTTCGTGTTCAACATAGACGCCTGTATGCTTGAGTACATCCAAGGTGGCCAGATGAATCTCATTGCATTCATCATCAGTCAAGACGTTCAGGCTAAACCCTGAATTGCGTCTTTTCCCGGCTTTTAATCTGCGTTTCATTCATTTCCCTCCTTTTTTTAGTTCTTTTTCAAACTCACTGACGATTTCACTCATGGACTCGGAAGCACCATTTGGCAATGCGCAGGGTTGGTGATTCTGAAGGATATCCATTGCGGTTTCATAAGCCTGATCGCCTATCTGTTTGCCCTGTGTGTGTTCCATCCAGTCATGGCGAGATCTTCGGTCAAATAATTTGGTCTGCGACTGACTTCTCATGGAACGCAAGCTATGTTCATGCGTAATATAGGCGCCACCATGTCCTACCTCATGAATGACGTCCATGGCAAGTTTTTCGTCTGTTATTTCGATGCCGTTAATGGCAATTTGAATCATTCTGATCATTTCGGCATCCATCACGATCTTGGCATAGTCGATCATCAAGCCCTGCTCCAGAGCACCCGATCCAAAAACGATATTAGCACCTGCCAGCGCACTCAGGGTAGCACTCAGTGTAAATTCATATCCGGATTGAATATCGGGTATCTTGCTGTCGGAAGCCCCACCGCCCACAAAGCTCGGCAAACGGTAGTGCTGGGCCAGTTTGGCAATCGTCGCGTTGATCATTCCGTATTCAGGGGAGCCAATGGCCGAGGTGCCAAAGCGTAAGTCTAAAATTGTGCTGGTGCTGGCATACGTGCACTGCAACCCTTTTTTGGAAAGCTGAGCCAGAATGATACCGCTCAGTACCTCGGCATTATGGGTCACCAGGGTGCCGGCCAGCGTGGCCGATGACGTACCGCCGGATAATGCCATAGGCATCACCATCACGCCGACGCCTAACCTGGCTGCTTCCATGATCACCTCGCAGGTGTTATTGGGGAGGGTAAGGGGGCTGATGGGGCAGACATTGACAGTAAAAATCGGCCGTTTTTGAAAATTCTCAATGCCACCGACGCTGGCGGCTGCTAATTCAACCATGATCTGCAGAGCCCGGACTGAATCAGCCCCGAGAAAAATATGCTTTCCGGTATTGGTGACGATGGCATCCAGATTGTGGACGGATATGGTACCATCGGGCACATCGGTTGCATTGACGTGTCTTTCGGCAACACAAATTTCATCCAGATAATCACACAACCGGCTGAGGTCGCTACAATCCTGCTTGGTTGCTCGACGAGGTTCGCGCGTCCGGGGATCGATGACACTGATGCATCCGCCAAATGTCGTGAATCCGACGCGGTTCGGTTCAGCAACATAATCATCATCCGGATCGCGGCCATGATAGACGATCGTGTGCGGTGCCCAAAAGGTACATTCCTCAACCACATATGAAGGAATCCGAACGATGCCATAACCATTGAATTTTTCAATGGTACACCCGCCGCCATTAAATACCTCCAGTGCTTCCGCATTCATCACCTTGATGCCGGTATCCTGAAGGATTTGCAAAGTGGCATAGTGAATGGAGTCAAGTTCATCTTTGGAATGGGTAGTCAGGCCAAAACCGGCAGTGGTGCCGATTCCACTGCGAAGCGCTCTTTTCATTATTTGGTCCTCGTTCGGTTCTAGTGTGTGGAATAACCCTTGACACAAAAATTAGCCAATTGTAAATTGTTGACAGTTTACAATCAAGAAAATTTTATTCAAAAAGTACAAAAATTTTTATTACACATAGGAGATTTTTTCCAATTAGGCAAGACCTGTTAATTGAGCGGAGACCAAAATGAAACTCGCGGTTTTCAAAGGAAGTTTGTGATGAGAGAAAATATGATTACGGACATAAAGGCCTATGAAATCATTGATAACCGCGGAATGCCGACCATCCGTGTGGCCGTTTGCATTGAGGATGAAATCTGGGGCAGGGCAGATGTGCCCTGCGGATCTTCCACCGGTTCTTATGAAGCGGTGGAAATCAGGGACGGTGATGCGCGTTATCGCGGCAAGGGGGTTCGCAAAGCCATTCAGCATATTCACCACATCATCCTGCCCGAACTTCGCGGCAAGGATGCCTGCAATCAGCGCGGCATCGATGACATAATGCTTGCGCTGGATGGAACCGATAATAAATCCAATTTGGGCGCAAATGCCATTCTCGGGGTTTCTCTGGCTGTCGCCAGATCAGCGGCGAACGCCTGCCAGAAGACGCTTTATAAATATTTGAATCCGAATGCGACAGTGTTGCCGGTACCACAGGCCTGCCTGCTGAATGGCGGATTGCACGCCGGAAATGATCTTGACATTCAAGAATTTTGCATCATGCCGACCGGTGCTCGAAACTTTGCAGAATCCGTTCAGGTGCTGTGCGAAACGTTTTATTGCTTAAAGGATATTCTGCTTGCGAGGTTGGGAAAAACCGCCACCAATAGCAGTGAAGACGGTGGATTTGCACCCCCCATATCGACCACCCGCCAGGCGATGGATTTTTTATATGAGGCGGTGGAGCGTTCAGGATATTCAGAAAAGGTAGTTTATGGTCTGGATTTTGCGGCCACCGGTTTCTACAATCCGGATAAGGATACCTATCACTTTGAGGGGTCTGATAAGTCGCGAGATGAAATGATTGAGTTTATCAAGCAGCTTTTGGCCGAATATCCATCCATCGTATCCATTGAAGATCCTTTGCAGGAAAATGACCTGGAAGGCATGCAGATATTGACCCATGAACTCGGCGATCATCTTATTATTGGCGATGATGTGTTCGCGACAAACATAAAACGTATTCAAAAAGGCCTTGAGCTCGGTGCTGCCAACGGGGTTCTGTGTAAAGTCAACCAGATAGGAACATTGACGGAAGCTGCAGAAACAGTCGATTTTGCCCGGCAACATAATTACGCCGTGGTCATGTCCGAGCGCTCCGGCGAAACCGAAGACAGCATCCTTTCAGATATCAGCGTAGCCTTTAATGCAGGGTTGTTTAAAACCGGTGGCATCCGTGGCTCTGACCGGGGATCGAACTACAACCGCTTTATGGAGATCGAGGCTGAACTGGGCTCCTCGGCGGTTTATGCCGGAAACAGGTATCGGGAGATAAATTAACTCACGCAAAGCCGCAAAGTTCGCAAGGGAAAAAAACTTAAAATACCCTTGGCGTCTTTGCGCCTTTGCGTGAGAACTATTCTATCCCGCAGAGAGAAAAATAGATGATTAAAAATTGCACCGAACTATTGTCTCACGGGTTTGTGGATGGCCGTGAAAAAGCATTGGATATTGCTGAATATGGATTGAAGCATGTAGACCCGCGAGCTGCGGTGAAAAACTATCTGAAATTAGAGGGCAACAGGCTTTATGTGGACGAAGATATTTTTGACCTGGGGAAGGTGAACAAAATATACGCGATTGGCGCCGGTAAGGCGACATACCCGCTGGCGGTTGCACTGGAAGAAATTCTCGGCGAACGGATAACCGATGGATTTATTGCCATTAAAGAAGGACAGAAAGAGCCTTTTACCAAGACCCTCGGGTCTCTGTCGAAAATACGCGTGGTCGAATCCGCCCATCCTGTACCGGATGAAACCAGCCTCGAAGCTGGCAAAGAAATTTGGCGGGTTGCGGGAAAAGCCGAGCAGGGTGATATGGTGTTCTGTTTGATGTCCGGTGGCGTTTCCGCACAGTCTGTCTATCCCGTGGAAGGCTTATCATTAAATGATAAAATTACCATCAATCAATTGTTGGTCCACAGCGGAGCAGATGTCACTGAAATTATGACTGTCCGGCGGCATCTTTCCCGCATCAAGGGGGGAAGATTGGCCCCTCGAATGCTGCCGGCGACAATTATCAGCCTTACGGTGTCGGATGAGAAGACCGACACCATGGAATGGAATACCGATTGGACCAGCCCCGATTCCACCACTCTGGCGGACGCCAAAAATGTGCTGACTAAATATGGATTGTGGGAAAGCGTATCTGAGCAGGTGCGCCGATATCTTTCCAATTTCACGCCGGAGAAAGAAACACCAAAAGCATTTATCGACGAACCACTGTATTACTGTATGGTGGTAAAGACGCGTGAACTATGGGAAGGTGCAGCCGACAGGGCTAAAGCACTCGGCCTGACGCCGTTCTTGTTGACTACGTTGCTCAATGGCGAAAGCCGGGAAGTCGGTCGTATGATTGCCGCGATTGCCAGGGAAATTAAATTATCCGGCAATCCGGTCAAACCGCCCTGCGCCCTGATTGCCACCGGCGAAACCGCCGTCAGGATTCAGGAAACACCCAGCGGACAGGGCGGCGCCAATCAGGAACTGGCTGTGGGCGCCTGTCTGGATTTGAGTTCCGACGATCCGATTGCAATATGCGCGCTGGATACGGACGGCACCGACGGTCCGACATCTTTGGCCGGGGCGCTCACGGATGGCTGGACGGCGAAAAGGGCTGCGGATAAAGGAATTGATATTTATCAGATGCTTATGAAACACGATGTGGCAACACTGCTAAAAACAACCGGCGATGCTGTTATCACCGGGCCCACCGGCACCAATGTGAATGATTTGGTGGTGGTTGTTGTTTTATAAAAAAGGTTTCAGGTGTCAGGTTTCAGGTGTCAGAAATTCATAAATTTAGGAATTGATGGATTCAGGGATTCAGGAATAAAATTCTGAATTGACTCTTATTTAAATTCCGCATTCCGCATTCAGAATTCGTAAGGCACTGAACCGCTGACACCTGACACCCGACACCTGAAACCAATTTTACAACTCCAGGTAGAGTTGTTGTAAACGACCAAATTGCAGATTGCTAATTCAACAGCATAGAGGGAGCACCCATGGCTCAAGTTTTTACAAAGCAAAAACGGGCAACTTTAACGGACCGGGCCCTGAAAGTCATTAGAGATGCCATCCGAAACGGAAAGCTAAAACCGGGTGACCGACTGGTGGAGACCCAGCTGGCAGAAGAAATGCAGATCAGCCGGTTTCCGATCCGGGAAGCCTTGCGTTACTTAGAGAAAGAAGGGCTGGTCGAATTTAAACCATTTAAAGGAACCTATGTCGCCCGGCTGACTGAAAAAGACATGGAGGAGCTTTATTCATTGCGAAGTTCCCTGGAGGAGTTGGCCGTTCGAATATTGATCGATCATTTGGATAAAGATAAAATAGAAAAACTGGAAGCCATTTTTCAATCTATGCAAGAGGCATCGCGAGCCGGAAATTTGGACAAAATGATTTCCGAAGATCTGAGGTTTCATCAAACCCTTTGCGAGTTGTCCGGGCACCGCAAATTGCTTGAAGTCTGGTTAACCCTGGTAAATCAATTGCGAGTCTTTTTGACCATCGAAAAAGATTTTTTTGGATCAGCCTACAAGTATGTCTCCACCCATCAACCGATTTTGAAAGCTATCAAAACCCGAAACAAAAAACAGGCTGAAAAGGAAATCAGAGAGCACCTGAATTTAGCCATGCGGGTCATCCGCGAAGGCTATTGGTCGAAATCTTCAAACCGGAAAACGAAAAAAAGGAACCGCTAAAATGGATTTTCCCCATATGATACGTGTCAAACAGACCTTTGACGATACGACCCTGGGAAACATTGCTGATGAAATTGCCGGCCAATTGGCGGATTTAAAGCTGGAAACCTCCGTCAAACAGGGACAGACGGTGGCTGTGGCCTGCAGCAGCCGCGGGATTGCCAATTACGGCATCATTGTGCAGGCCGTAATATCTTTTCTCAAGCAAAAAAAACTGGAACCGTTTATCATTCCGGCGATGGGAAGCCACGGGGCAGCCACGGCAGCCGGGCAAGAGCGCGTACTGGAACATCTGGGGATTGTTGAAGATGCGGTCGGGGCGCCCATTCGCTCTTCCTTGGAGATTGTACAGATCGGCGAGACGGAGGATCACATTCCGGTATATCTGGATAAACTGGCGTCTGAAGCAGACCACATTGTTCTCATCAATCGCATAAAGAAGCATACAGAATTTGAGCACGAATTTGAAAGCGGCTTGTTAAAGATGATGGCCATCGGTTTGGGAAAACAGGAAGGGGCCGCCACCTATCATGAGGCCATGCTGAGCTATGGATACCCCAGGGTTATTCTTACCGTTGCCCGCAAAGTGATGCAGAACATCAATCTGTTATTTGCCCTGGGGACCGTCGAAAACGGATACGGCCAAACCGCCCGTATTGGCGTCTGCCCCAAGGGTCAAATTGAAGAAATGGAAAAGGATTTATTCAAGTCTGCCAAAGGCTATGCCCCGAGCCTGCCGTTTGATACTGCCGACCTTATCATCATCGATGAAATGGGCAAAGACATCAGCGGTACCGGTTTTGACACAAAGGTGGTCGGTCGCATCGGTTTGCCCTTGCTGGCTGATGAGCCCGAGAGTCCCAAAATAAAGCGCATCCTGGTGTGTGACTTAACCGACGGTTCCGAGGGAAATGCCGTTGGGGTCGGCATCGCCGATATCATCACCCGGCGCCTGCTGGATAAAATCGATATAGACGCCCTCAATATCAATACGATTACCGGCGTGTGCCCGGAGATGGGTAAAATCCCTTTGACAATGAAAAATGATAAAGAAGCCCTTGAGATTGCGATCAAATGCGTGGGGCTGATTCCCAGAGAAAAATTGAAGATCATGCGCATTAAAAACACATCTCTGTTAAGTGAGGTGGATGTTTCCGAAGCCTATGAAGAGCTGCTTTCGATACGAAATGAGCTTGAAATCGTCGTTGAAAAAAGAGCAATGGAATTTGATGCTGCCGGTAATCTGGAACCCTTCTTTTCATATTATTGACCTTTGCATCTTTATTTCGTATTTATTACTGAAATATAGAGCGATATACATGTATAAGGGAGTCAACGACCACCCGCATAGCGGGTGGCTTGGATTTTCGGTCATAGGCCGAAAAGACAAAAGCACGTTAGTGCTTTAAAGGTTGCGGTTGTAACCGGGTGCAAAGCACCCGGTTTGAAAACAACCAATCAAAGACACTGTTTCGGAGGGATTCGGTCAGCGCATTTATTGACGGTATAAATCATTAAAAAGGAGATTGGGAAATGACGAAAAGCGACGCATCAGAAAAAAAGCCTCTCTGGTTGTTAATCGAGGAGAATATCCTTGAGCTCGAATCGCAGGATCTCTCAGGAGAAAAACTGGAAGCATCGATTCAACGGATTGCGGGTGAACTTGACAATGCGGGTTACAATGTTTCGCATCATGGGGGCAACTTGCTGCAATTGAGATGGGCAATGAATGAAAGGAGCACCGTCGGAAGGCCCTTTATGAAGGATTTCAACACT
>JASFPE010000092.1:0-13762 GCA_050116155.1 Desulfobacterales bacterium | reverse complement strand
GGGAACCTGCTGCTCGTCGAGTTCAAAAAAATCTGTGTTCAAGACGGTTACCGTATCATCAAGGCTAAATTGCTGCAGACATTGGTTTAACCGTCGGCAGGCCACGCTGTCTTTATCTGATGCTAGAATTAGGGTTGTCTTCGGGGCGATAATTCTTTTTTCCGATTCATGCTTAAGATACTCCCATCGTTTATGTTGGTAAGACGGCCATTCCATAAAGGCAAAATCTCTGAAGCACCCCGGTGGAATGTTTTTTGCCATCAATGCTGCTTCCAGCGCAAAAGTACCGGATCCACACATCGGATCTACCAGGGGTTCGGAGCCGGTGTAGCCGGCCAGCATTAGTGCAGCGGCGGCAGCTGTTTCACGCAGAGGGGCAGTGCCGGCATGTCTCTTGATACCACGCTTGTAGAGATTATCACCACTGCTGTCGATTGAAACGGTGAAGCGATCATCGACGCCGCGGACATAGATATTTTGCACAGGGACTGATGGTTTTTCAACTGGAGGCATATATTCGATATTTTTTTTCCGATCGGCAATGGTTTTTAAAAGACGTTCTGATATGGCCCCGGTATGGTGGAGCCTGCAATGTCTGGTTGTGACATGTATCTGCGGAACCGGGTTTGCTCTTAAAAATAGTTCCCAGGGGATATCTGAGAGCTTTTTTTGAAGTCGGCTGAAGTGGGTTGCGTAAACGGTTTCAATTCGCATCAAAATGCGGCTGGCGGTGCGCAAGTATAAGTTGGCGAGATAACAATCCATCAACTGCCCCTGAAACTCGACACCGCCCGAAACGACGGATGCCGTTTTTTTAGACAGTGGAAGATCATGGAGTTCCCCCAAACAAATGTTTTCAAAGCCGGGGGCGGTGGCGGCAAAATAGGTTCGCACACGTCCCACCACGTGTCGTTTGATGCGTTTCGTTAAAGGAGATTCAAGTGGCATTAGATTCGAAATTGCAGGCCTGTTTTATTTTCGCTTTTTTGATTTTATTTGACAGCCGGTTACGGTCGAAAAACGTCAAAATCGTGCCGGGTGCGGTAATAAATATATTGCTAAATCGATTTGATCCAATTATCAAGTGCAAATGATTTCGATTTTGCGTATTCTTCAATAACGATCATCTAAATTGCATCCAAGGAAAGAGCCAGATGACGGATGTTATTGTCAGAAAAGCGACCTATGATTATGAAAATCTGAAGCCGATCATCTTCGAGATGATGGATGCCATATCCAACGGGCTTATTCAGAAACAACGCCGCGTGCTGATCAAACCCAATCTGTTATCACCGGCCAAGCCCGAAAAAGCCATTCAAACCCATCCGCTGGTTGTTAAAGCTGTGGCTGAATATGTGATATCAAAAGGGGCCCATCCCCGGATCTGCGATAGTCCGGGTCTGGGATCCTTTGATCGGGTGTTAAAAGAAGGTGGTTTCAAAACAGCATTTAAAGATCTAAACGCTGAATTCCGGCCATTTACGGAAATCGTCCAAAAAGATATCGGGGAACCGTTTGGACGCATCGCTATCGCCAGAGAAGCCGTTGAGGCCGATGTCGTCATTAACCTTGCCAAACTCAAAACCCATACGCAAATGCTGCTGACGTTAGGGATAAAAAACCTTTTCGGCTGTATCGTTGGTTTAAAAAAAACAGAATGGCATATGCGAAGCGGCGTAAATCGAAAAATGTTTGCCAGATTGCTGGTCCAGATTTGTCAGGCCGTCAAACCCACTGTCACATTGGTGGATGGTATTTTAGCGATGGAAGGCCAGGGTCCCGGGAAAAGAGGCAAACCACGGTATCTGGGAGTGCTTGTCGGAAGTTCGGATACACCGGCGGCCGACTGGGCAATCTGCCGGATGCTCGGGATAGATCCGGATTCACTGCCGACATTAAAAGCAGCCCGGGAATTGGGTCTATTAAATGGATCGATTCGCATAAGCGGAGACATTATCCGCATCGATCATTTTGAGTTGCCCGTTTTAGGGCCCCTAACCTTCGGGCCGAGATTGTTTCGAAAGTTTTTGCGCAAGCATCTGGTTCAGCGGCCGGTGGTGGATCAAAATGACTGCCAATTTTGCGGTGAATGCTGGCAGTATTGCCCGGCAAAAGCCATTACCCCTTATGCAAACATCATTGGTTTTGATTATGACCGCTGTATTCGTTGTTACTGCTGCGTGGAGATTTGCCCCCATGGTGCCTTAGAGGCGAAGGAGACGCTTCCGGGGAAAGTAATTCGAAAGATTTCCAGATTAAACAATTAATTTTGTTTGTTCTGATATTCAATTCAAAGTATTCATTGGTGCAACCATTATTTTGGGGTTTCTGACAAGATTATAGATTATACCTGTCAAAATTAGGCTGCTTTCAGGGGCCTCAAAAGCTTCTTTATACCGGATTCAACCGAATCGGCCATGGCAATCGTGTCTTGAATACAATTGACTTCAAAAATTTCTTTTATATATCCATCTAGAGAACATAAAATAATCTTTCCGCTTTTCTGATTTATCTCCTTTGCGGCATTTAGGATCACCCGCACAATAGAGCTCTGGAGATATTCCAGTGCCCCCAAATCAAAAAGTAGTCTCCTTTTATCACTTTCAACAATTTTTTTGATCTTTTTCTCAAATTCGGGCACGAGCTCGGCTTCTATCCCGCCTTTAACAGTGACACAGACAATACCGTTTTTCTCTTTTTGAATAATTTCCACAGTTGTACACTTCCATTTTTCTTTTTTATTCATGAGCCGACACTCGAATTCACCGGAGGGTCGGCTCTGACCTGTCAGCTCCTGGATGCATTGATGCGGGATCCGCTCAACTGGGAGATAAGATTTTTGTCAAAATCTAGTGCCGTTTGCGGTGAGACTTCCGCTTCCTTCTTCTGTCATCGTCGTCATCGTCATCACAGCCCACGAAGCCATACCAGACCAGTTCAAGGTCTTGATCCTGGACCAGGCCAACTCCTGGACAGTAGAATTTAGCATCGTCTTCACCGCAGGCTTCTTCCGCTGGGTTGGTGTCGAAAATCTTGATACAGCCCGACCACTCACCGGCTGGAACATCTACATCCAACCCCATAGCCACGATTTCTCCGCGATCTACGGCATCCGGCGGGGCTATCTCCTGAAAATACTTGGCGCCAAGAAGGGGGGTTCCCGTCATAATCAGGCCAGGCCTTGCGCCATTTATCCCGGCTTCCCATGAACCCTCATTACTCTCTTCACCTTCACATACGTCATCTTCATTAAAGCCATCTTCGCAATCACGAGACCATTCCCCAAAGTAGTAAACCGCGTTGGTCTTTTTACAGATTGCAAACCAGTTTAAGGAGATTTCAATTGTCACCCAGTCCTCTTCTTCCTCGTCCCATTCGAATGCGCGTTCTTCTAAAACTCTTGTTCTTATTTTGCTACCGTCAAGAATGATCTTTTTGGTGTCACAAAGAACGGTTTCTACAGATCTTTCACGTTCCGGTTCGCCTTCTGGCGTTTCAAGAATTAATCTGTATCCAGGTTCTAGGATGAAATAGGGGTTTATACCCTTAGTTTTAAACTTGCAATCCTCTAATCGAAAATCGGTGGTGAATTCACAATCATTAGGGCAACCATAAATATTGCAGTCGTCGTTGGCGATTGCACCCGGTATTACGATGAAGAGAGAAATGATAAATACGGACCCCAAAATCGAAATTGCACACCTCGACATTGTTTTTAAAAGCATACTTTCCTCCTCTCTTTGTTTCCCTTAAAGGGATAATATGAAGTTAATGAAAATGGTACTCACCTGCCGATCACGACCAAGCCTTACAAAGCGAAATTAGTTACTCTGCCCTCTCGATTATCCAACAAATGGACACCAGGGATAAAATGAGTGTCATCCAGATCAAATCTACAGGCACTGGCTTTAACTCCTATGGATGTATGGATTGATCCGCCCGACTTTTTGGGCCTGCTAATTTGGAGGTTAGATCAATAGATGAAATTTATGGTGTACCAATCCGTTTCAAACCCCCATGGGAATTTGGAAAAGAAGTAGTTACGATCATCAAGCTCCGATTTAACCCTTAATTGATAACGTTTGCCTTTTTTCAAACTCTTAAGTGGTATGACTTCTAAGCTTTTAATTTCTGAAATTAATTGCCGGGCTTTTTCGAAATTTATTACCACCAACGGACTCGTCTTTTGCCATGAGCGTGATATGCTGTATTCTTTTTTTAGCGCATTATATTGGATTTTATGAATGGTGTTTATGCTTGTTATCTTCGTGTCAAACCAAAAGTCTTGAACTTCATATAGGAGAATTGAAAATCTAAAACTGACGGGGATACCGCTTAAAACGGCTTTTTTCATTTCTTCGGTAAAGATGCCATTAATTTTTAAATCCAGCGCAAGCTTGTCATGCGTATTTTTAATAACCAAATTTCTAAGTTCCGCCCCGGATGCAGATGCAAGACCCGTCATGAAAAAAAGAACGCTAAAGAGTATACAAATCGAGCAACGGACGCTCATATTTGCACCGTTAATCTTTAAAGATCCTAACCCGCATCGTATTCGCATCTTCATGCGCGAACTCTCGAGTTTTAATTAAACGGTATGGTCTTCCGCAACATGATGGGGCGACTTAACTTTCTGTGCTTTCTTGCCGCTGCAATGCATTATTATGAGCAACCAATGCAATGGTCGTTTATTTCTTGGTTTTCGATCATAATTGATAAACTTTATCGGAAGATTACCTGAAAATTATTATTTGGTAATGTCGGTATATCATTTTGACAAAACTGGTGAATTAAGATCTGCTTATTAATAGAGACTTTTGACAGGAAGAATTTTAGAAGCGGCTGTGATTAAAAAGGGGTGTTGTAGTGGATCTTAGGCTGGCTTATTGTATAAATTTTATGGTAAAAGTGCTTCCCTGATTTTCAGCGCTATTTACGCTGATGAAGCCGTTCATAGATTCTGTGTAAGCCTTTGCTAAACTGAGGCCAAGGCCGACGCCGCCTTCAGACCTACTTCGATCGCAACGGTAAAAACGCTCAAATATATGGGGAAGATCGGATTCGGAAATCCCGATTCCGGTGTCTTCAAAGACAATTTCGATTTTGCCATTTTCTGATGCAGCTAAAACCTTAATAGCCCCCTGTTTGGCTGAATATTTGATTGAGTTTTCCAGTATATTTGTCACGATGCGCTGCATCTTTTTTTTATCGCCTCGAAAAGTTAACGTATTCGGGAGGTTGACCTTTAACGCCATCTTTTTTTCGTCAAGCATGGGCCGATAAAGCTCACAGGCATTATAAATTAGCTTAACCAAATCGAATTCTTCATCTTGGGCGCCATTGACACCCGCTTCAGCTTCGGTGATGTCCAGCATCGTATTTATCATATCGATCAGAACATCGCACTCCTCGATCGTACTGACCGCCATGTTTCGGTAATCATTAATAGATTTTTCATCGGTCAAGGTCATCTCTGCAATCCCTCGAATTCTCGCCAGAGGACTTCTGAGATCATGGGCGATGTTATCGTTGATTTCTTTCATGGACTTCAGCAAATTCTGAATGCGGTCCAACATGTTATTAAATGTTTCACCGAGCTTTTTTATTTCTTCAAGCTGGCCCTCGGTTTGTACCCGTTGATCATAAGATCCTTTTGATATATTTTCGGCGGTATGAGCCACTTCCTGCATGCCGATCAAGGCCCGCCTTGCCAGAAACCATCCGATCGTGGCTGATAAGATGATCAAGATAATTATCAGTATCGCAAATAAGATGCGAAAAATTTCTAAATACTCATCGGCTTCTTCCAGGGTTTCTCCAATTTGCAGGACGGTATCCGGACCGATAACGGCTGATATCATGCGTGCATCAAAATCGTGTCCTGGAATCGATATCGTTTGCAATAGGTTACGTTTTTCATCGTCTTGCAATCTTGCAATGATGTCACTTTTATCGATGGTGCCCCATGATGACATATCCGTTGCAGCAAGTGTATTGCCGTTAAAATCAAGGAGCCGATAAAATTCTTCATCCGGATCTTCAGATTCTGCTTCCTCGGCGATTTTGGCTTTGACGCTTTGCAGGTCATTTTTAGCTATTTCTTCAGCATACCATTCGATTTCATCTAACAATTCATCATCCATGCGTTCCATGGTCGTCGCATATATAAGGTAATAGATGATGATAAAACTGATCGCGGACACAAAAACAAGTGCGATGGTGTAAAGAATCGTCAGGCGAAAAATCAATGTATTTTTTAAGTCATGGATTTTTCTTGAGAACATAGCCAACTCCACGAACTGTATGAATCAGTTTTTTATCGAAATTTTTGTCGATCTTCTCCCTCAAATAACATATTCGAGCTTCCACAACATTTGTCTGGGGATTAAAATTGTAGTCCCAAACATGTTCCATAATCATGGTTTTGGAAACAATGCGGTCAGCATTGCGCATAAGATACTCGAGTAGCGAAAATTCAAGCGGTTGCAGGTCGATTTCCGTTTCACCTCTGAAAACCTTGCGCGTGTGAATATTTAGCGTCAAATCGGCGAATTTAAGCTCAGATGGGGAAGTCACCAGGGTTGATCTTCGAACCAGAGCCTGTACTCTGGCCAGAAGTTCTGAAAAGGCGAAGGGCTTTATTAAATAATCGTCACCACCAGCTTTCAAACCCTCAACACGCTCGTCCACGGAACGCTTGGCACTTAAAATGAGAACCGGTGTATTTACCTCCCTGTCTCGCATCTCCTTGATGATGGTTAGACCATCGACGGCGGGCAACATGATATCAATGATTGCAGCATCATAAGGCTCGGTCAAAGCAAGATGTAAACCGTCCTGACCGTTTGTGGCATGATCCACAGCAAAGCCGGATTCTTTCAGGCCGGTTTTAACGAAAAAAGCAATCTTTTTATCATCTTCAATGAGTAATAAACGCATAAGCTTAGTCTGAAATGTTGTTTTTAAATTATTAAGGAGTTCATCAAGCCGCCCACATGAACTGGATTTTTTTGTTTGCCTTCTTTAATTCGCGGCTGGAAGCCGCTCCCACAGTTCAGGCAATGATTTATGTTTGTGGGAGCCCGCTTTAGCGGGAGAGAATTCTGTCATGTCGAGTGTTTTTTGTTATCTTCAGTAATTCGCCATATAGTTTGAATCGCAGTTAAATATCATAAGAAAATTATGGCAAGATTATTCAAAGATTATTTTTTGGTAATGTTTTATGCCAGAGGATGAATAATTGAGATGATTAATAGAATTTGGCTTTAGATTTAAATCTATGTTGAATAATCATGATTAAACATCCTTAATCAATCTGAAACGTTTCAATGCTTTTTTACGGCTATCCTTAAAAAGCTCTTTTAAGGCTTATCCTTAAAAGCCCAGCGCCAGCTGAAAAAAGAACTCGTCTTGATCGCCTGCGGCATTGCTGTCGGTTTCCCTTTCAAACTCGGAGTGTCGGTATTCAAAAGACAATATGTTATAGTCGGAAAATGAGTAATTCCACCCTGCAGAATAGCGGTAGGTTAGAATTTCGTCCTGATCCCCGCTGACATCATCGTTAAAATCCTCATAGCGAGTTGCCAGTTCAAATTTTTCGAAAGGTTGAAAGGCCAGTGCCACAAACCAGGCACTCTCCTTATTTTCCTCTCCGTCTGCCCCTTTTTCCCGCTCCAGGGCCGTGATGTATTCGGCGTCAAGGATAAGCTTCCAGACATTTAACGTAAGCGCACCGCCTAAAGACTGATTGCGGTCGCCATCCCCAGGTTCATTCTCATAAAAGGTGGCCAAACTTAGCAACTCTTCCACAGGCTCCAGGCTGACACTGGCAATAAAAGAATCAACACCATCTTCTTTTTCGCGGCCGGGACTGAACTCATGTGTGCCGAAGTCTTTCAGATTCTCAATGATATCCTGACCTTCATAAACGGAAACCGAAATATCCAGGCCGTAAAAATCAGGAGCAAACCCCAGGGTGACACCCCAGTCATCGATCTCATAAAGATCCTCGGTAATAGTGCCGCTAATCATGCGATCTTCAAAGACACCAAAAGGCAGGACCGTTTTGCCGCCGACCAAGTACATGGGAATCCATGGACTGTTTAGGGTAACTATAGCCTCATCCAGATTGATCTCTTCAGTTTCATCACCCTTCCCAAGGTCCTCTGCATTGACCACGATTTCGGTCTTGACCCACTCGTTAAAAATGACCTTGAATGCCAGCGCCACCTCACCCAGGTATAATTCCGAAGTGCTTCCGCTATCCCCATCCTCTGTGTCTGAAGGATCTATATAATCTAAATTAAACTCGATAAAACCATGCAGGATGGCTTTTTCAATATAAGGTTTTAAAAATGTTGGTGTTATGTCGAGTTCATCTGCTTCATCCTCTTCTAATTCTTCGATTTTTTCCAGCTGTTGTTTAACCTCATGTGTTTCTTCTTTTTCTTCTGCTTTTGCCTGATAAAACGGCCCTAAAACACAAACATGCAGAGCGATAAATAATAGCCATCCAGGCGTTTTTGTTTTAAGTTTAGACATGCTGTTATTAAGTGAATTACAATACAAAAACTCATTTTATAATCAATTTGAGCTGTGGCCGAATTATGTATACCGGAAACAAATAATATTCAATAACATTGAACCGACCCCCTAATTAATTAAACAGCACCATTTGTTTATCGGTTAAATCTTAACTATTCTAAGATATTAAAAATATTATAATTTATTTATAACAAAATTATCTTAAGCTTACCCAAACATTATCATTTGATAATGTTTGAGTTTGGTATTCAGAAACGACAAAAATAAGTTGGGTTATAGTTGTGGGAAGGGGAGCAGGGACAAAAAAAAGAAGAGAAAAGGAACCGAAAGCATGGCACGGTAATTTCTATGTTCTATTCTTCCTTCTGTGACCTTAAAATTCGTGATTTCTTTTTTAATGTTCTCAGGGTCAGATAGGTAATTAATCCTATTGAAAAAAGGATTATCCACATTAAATCCAACTTTAGTTTGCCTTCCACAATCAGATCTCCGATGATTTCGAGACATGTGAACGAGGCAATAATAGCAAAAAATCCAGAATATTCCTTTTTGAGAACCCGTTTCAACGAAAACGGAGATTTGGGGTTCTTCCAGTTTTTAAATCTAGGGTAAAAGGCCGGAGTCATGTGCGCCCAGCTTTCATATTCATTTCCGAATTTTTCCTTCAGGAATTTTTCTTCGGCCATTATGATAGGTTGGTAGATGATCAAAAACATTAGAACGAACATCAGGCTTACCCACCAGAGGTGGATAAACATTGAGATCCCAAGCCAGATGAAAAAATTTCCCAAGTATAGCGGATGTCTTAGGATGGAATAAAGCCCGGTGGTATTCAAAACATCGGCCAACTGCCGCTTGGTGTTGCGGCCGGAGGTTCTTGGGGGCGCGTTGCCGACAGTGTAAATGCGAACGGCCAATCCGCAAAAAGATATCGTCAAGCAGACGGCTTCCCACGCGTGATCCCAATAATGGCTGTTCAACGGATAGTGATACTGCTTCATTCCGACCAGTACAAAGCTCCCGGCTATCAATGGAAGGTAGCTGCGCCACCGGAAAAATCGGCTGCCTGTCTTTTCAATTTTTTCACGTAGGGTCATTTTCGGTACTCAATGTTTCATCCAGATATCGTGTTGCAGACGGCCGCAAAAGTGACGCCATGAACGAGGCGGTCTCACTGTGTGTCGGGTCGCCTTTTTGCCTCGGTTGCGGTCGTCCAACGCAGCTATTGCAATGAAGAAGATTCGGTAAACGGAAGTTTTCACAAAACAGGCGGTTTGCAATGGCCGAATACCAATCCGATCGGTTAACGGGTCCCAAATCATATGGTGAATTATACTCCAGAAAGCTTACCGGAATATTGCTAACAGATTAATTTTTGGTAATGTTGGGAAAAATGTGGGACAGCATTATTACGTAAGGAGGGGTAGGGTAATTGTAAAGGTGCTTCCTTTGCCAGGGGAGCTTTCGGCGGTGATGCCGCCGCTATGGGATTTGGCAATTGCCATGGCCAGACTAAGCCCCAGGCCAAAGCCGGGCTGGGAGCGACTCGTATCACATCGGTAGAGCCGCTTAAAGATATAGGACAAGTCTTCTTGAGAAATGCCGATACCGGTATCCCGGATGACGATATCAACATTAGATTCACTATTTTTTACGGCGATGGCTATCGTACCTCCCGAAGGAGTGTATTTAAATGCATTATCCAAAAGGTTGGCCACCATTCTTTGGAAACCCTGGATGTCGACACGCGCATAACAGCTTTTGGGGGTTTCCAGGGATACTGTGAGGCCTTTTTCTTCGGCCGATGGCTCAAATAATTCAATCGCGTCTTGAATTATAGCGGCAATGTCAGTTTTTTTCGAATTTAGTCGGGCAGCGCCGGCTTCTGCCTCCGAAATGTCTAACATGGTGTTGATCATTTGCAAAAGGCGATCGCAATCCTCAACGATATTGGCGGCAAGGCTTTTGCTACTTTTATCAGATGCGTTGCTGTTTAACGTTAATTCGGCAATGCCGCGCATTCTGGTGATGGGACTTTTGAGATCATGGGCGATATTATCAGTCATTTCGCGTATTTCGGTAATCAACGCCTGAATACGATCAAGCATCTGATTGAACGTTTGTGCCAGGTTTTCGATTTCATGTCCTCGGGCTTTGATGGGAACTCTTAGATTTAAAGTGCTCTCAGAAATTTGAACAGCCGCCCGGGTAACTTCCTCGACACCGACTAACGCTCTTTTGGCTAAAAGCCAGCCGGCACCTGCGGCGATCAATAAAACGGCAATCATCGCGACAGCAAAAATTTTGCGGAAAGCCTCTATAAAATAAGCGTTTTCTTCAAGGGATAGCCCGATTTGTAGAATTAAATCCGGCTCGATATTGGCATTCATGATTCGTAAGCCGTAAGGCCGGTCGGGAATATCCAATGATAGAAATTTGGAATTATCTTTCTCATCTAACTGGTACAAGCCTGTCCTGACGGGGTTGAGATCACCCCATGTGGACAAATCCGATGCGCCAAGTTCTTTACCGGATCTGGAAAAAATGCGGTAAAACATCTTCTCCGGGCCTTCCGACTCGGCTTCAATTTTGGCAGCGTTTTTGATGGCCTCGATGCCATGCTGTTTGTACAGCGACGCGAATTCGACATGTTCGTTTGCTAATTCCTGGTCGGTTAATTTGAGGATAATGGATGAGCTCAGCAGGTAAACAACGAATAAGGCTGCAAACGTCGAGATAAAGAAAATGGCGGCATATAGCAAAGTCAATCGAAACGCCAGAGTATTCCAGATCTTACTCAGTTGCTTTAATAACATAGCCGGCACCTCGGACGGTGTGAATCAGTTTGGGTTCAAAGTCTTTATCGATTTTGTCACGAAGTTTACTGATGCGTACTTCGACCACGTTTGTTTGCGGCACAAAATTGTAGTCCCAGACATGCTCCATAATCATGGTCTTAGAAACAACCCGTCCGGCATTGCGCATCAGGTATTCAAGCAATGCGAACTCAAGCGGTTGCAGCTCGATCGATTTACCCGCTCTTGCCACCTCCCGGGACATAAGGTTCAGGGAAAGATCGGCAACCTTTAGCAGGGTTGGCTCCGACACCCGGCTGGCCCTCCGGATGAGAGCCTGGATGCGGGCGAGAAGCTCGGAAAACGAAAACGGCTTGGTCAGATAGTCATCGCTTCCGGTTTGAAGTCCTTTGATGCGATCATCCACCGATCGTTTGGCGCTGAGAACAATGATGGGGGTGTTGATCTGCTGTGCGCGGAGTTCCTCGATAAGGGTTAAGCCGTCCAGTTTGGGTAACATGATGTCGATGATGGCGGCATCGTAGGGTTCGGTTGAGGCCAGATGGAGGCCATCTTCGCCATTGAGGGCATGGTCCGCAGCAAAACCGGCTTCCTTCAAGCCCTTTAGAATAAACTCGGCAATCCTGCGGTCATCTTCAACCAGTAATATGCGCATAAAAATATCTCCGGAAAATTCGGGTTGTTGATCTGATTTTGGTCTCCCTAAAATACCTGTTGAATTGCTGAAATGTCAAATACAATAACCGGACGTTAAGCAAATTTTGCCTCTAACTTTTTATCCCGTTCTCAAAGGTTCTGTTCGCGGCTGGAAGCCGCTCCCACAGATGCATCCTGTTTGCTTTTTTTATTGTGGGAGCGGCTTCCAGCCGAGAAAGAAGCCACCCAAATGTTTGGATCTTTATATGCATGTTGTCTGCTAATTTTTTATATCGAGAATCGAGAATCGAGCATCCAGCATCGAGTATCCAGTAACCAGAAACCAGCAGCCAAAGACCCGAACGGAGTTTAATTGACAACGTGCTTCGTTTCCTGTATCAAAATTTAGATTCAAGCGGCTTTTATAAAAAGGAGGGAAGCATGGCAAACGGACTCAACAAAGCTATTCTGATCGGACATTTAGGCAGAGATCCGGAGGTTCGCTACACCCCCAGTGGCGTGGCGGTTGCGAATTTTAGTATAGCCACCTCGGAAACCTGGACCAACAAAGAAGGAGAAAGAGAGACGCGCACGGAATGGCATCGGATCGTTGCATTCGGCAGATTGGGAGAAATTTGCGGAGAGTACTTATCCAAGGGGAGACAGATTTACATTGAGGGTCGTATCCAAACCCGTGATTGGGAAGATCGGGAAGGAATCAAGCGATACACAACTGAAATTGTCGCAAATCAGATGCTGATGCTGGGCGCCAGGGATCAAGCCGAATCTGCACGATCAGGTGACGCTCCGGCCCCTGATTTTTCCGGTACCCAAGTTCCGGCCCAGGACGATGATGATATTCCGTTTTAGCGCAGATGGATATAATTTACAGGGGATAGAATCCGTAGTACAGGATAATGAGATTTGAGCAGTGAGATGCGGCCATGCAGCAGATTTGCTAAAAAAGGAAAACTCGGGCTGTGGTGAAAAAGGGCAGTCTGGATTTGAGTTCAAACTGCCCGATGAGCTCAAGATGTTGGAGTCACCATCAGGTGTTCAATTCTTCTAATCAGGATTTATTGCTTTCTTCAATCTTTTCTGGTTCTTCTTTTTTTTCTGCTTCGGCTTCAGACATGCCTTTTTTAAAATTCTTGATACCTTTCCCAATTCCCGCACCGATTTCCGGAAGCTTACCCGCACCAAAAATAATCAGCACAATCACCAGAATAATTCCGAGTTCCCAAGGTCCAAGTCCAAACATATTACCTCCTATTTTTCAGGCCTGGTTTGTTTGAATTCCTGCAGAAGCTGGTTGAATTCTTTTGATTTCACGTAGCGATCTACACTGCTTTGATAATCAATCCATTGCTTCCAGGCATCAATCCAGGCCTCGTTATGCCAGTAACAATCGAGATCTCCACCGCCCTTAAGCCGCTCAATGTAGTCAATATATTCTTCCTTACAGGCATTACAGAAGTTATACGGTACTCTCAAATCGCGGCTCCGTTTTCTGGTTTCCTCAGTTGCATGTTCAATCTGTGTACCGCACTTTTCGCACTTAAAGGCACAATGGGTACATTGGAAAACTTTTTGAACAGCTTGGATCTTTCGTTTGCGAATGAGAGCTTCTTTTTTATTTTTCGTCAGATCCAGCTTTCCGTCTATGGATATGATGTCGGCCACAGAACATCCCCATTGCATCTTACTCAATAGATTAAAAATATAGGCAATATCTGCCTTACCGGTGAATAATGTTATACGCTGTT
>JASFPE010000091.1:0-13766 GCA_050116155.1 Desulfobacterales bacterium | reverse complement strand
AGAAATTGTAATAACTGAAAACAATTCAACTATTGTAATATGGTTTGTAGCAAAAACCATGCAAGGTGTATTAAGGATTTTGAATTCTAAATAATAACAGAAGGTTGGCGAATTATGGATTCTGTGGCGAAACCGCGATTACCCAAGATTTGTGAAAAAAATTAACAAATTCTAGGTAAATGGTTTCATAGTTGATATGGTTTAATAGGTAACTTTACATACGAAAATAAGGGTCTTGACCCTTGATTTCCCGTTTGACAGAATCCAGTAAGAAGGGCAGCGCCTTGGATACTTGAGGAGAAAGTTTTGTCGACCAATCTAAACTGGCGGGCTCGATACCGAGGGCGATGACTTGGGCCGGCATATTGCGGCCGGTCAATGCCAGTAAGGCGAAGATGTCGAAGCCATGCATGGAAGCAATGTCATTCGGGCTTTCGCAGCTGTCGATGTCAAAGCGGTACACGGTTCCCGGGGTGCCCTCGGCCTTGATGGCGTCCAGTACGATTACACGCTCAGAGTTTTCCAGCTCACCCAGGGCATCCAAGATCGATGTGCCGACGTCGAGCACTTTGGTGCCTTCCGGCAGTTCTTCTTCCAAAAGTTCGCGAGCCGCGTGAACACCGATACCCTCATCGCCCCATAGTAAGTTTCCAATCCCAAGAATTAATGTCTTCATGATATTTCTCCTAATGGCGTTTAAATTCACATAGAGCAATATACGTACCAATGTTCTGGTTTCAAAGTATCGTGTTTAATTCCAAATAATTACAATGATAGATATCCAAATCCCTATTTGTTTTTTCTTCTTTTTTTTATCCAATAGTCGACAACTGTATGTTTTTAAATACGCGATCTCGCCCCACAGGCTGAGGATCGCAGCCGCTTTCTAAATTATTGACGTGAAATGGTTATAGACAAAATAGGAATCAACCCTATTTTAGGGGCAGTAGTTTCGGTTATTGCGCATGTCAATCATCGAATTGATCGACCGAGGTATTCTGAAAGGAGGTGGGGTGACGTGTATCTAAAAAGTGCAGATCTTTTCCTGGGTATGGGCAAAGAATTTGTAAAAGAAGCCTTGGATATGGCCACCAGACTGTCTCAAACCGAAGGTGACAATCTCTTCAACCAGGGGGACCATGCCCGGTATTTTTATATACTGCTCAAAGGAAAAGTAAAACTTAGCCTCGGCAAGGCCGGTCCGGTTGTTTACATCGCCAAGCACCCAAGTGAAATAATTGGGTGGTCGAGTCTCATTGGCCGCGATGTTTATTCGGCTTCAGCCGAATGTCTAGAGTCGACAAATTTGCTCAGATTTGATCGGGAAAGATTTCTTATGATTCTGGAAGATAATTCCATCAACCAGGCCATTCTCTTCAAGCGACTCGCAGAAATGTTAGGCAATCGACTGCTCGAGCTATACCCCAATATTCCCTAGAAGTGGTTTTAAAGACCCATCTGATGTCCGATGGCTGCGTTGCGATTCGGTTTAAAATGCTCACGTGACACAAGGGTTTAGCCCGTTGGCCCGTTACCCGTTTGCCGGTAAAACATTAAAACCCAATAGCATTCCTTCAATAACGGGCTCAATCCCGCTATTAGCGGGAGAAAACCGGCAAACCTTATTTTAAGGGGGCCCGCGAACATGATCTGGGTCTTTAAAACCACTTCTATTGCATGTTATTTGAGAAAAGGTATTATCTGTTAATTTCCGTTTATTGAGCCTTCTAATCCAATTTGATGTCTACCAGGCAGCTGTTGCAGGTAAAGGCACCGCCGGGCGACATTTTGTCTACCGTAAGGACGTTAACGCAGCCACCGTTGTCAATCCCCTGTAGATCCGGGTCGTACCAGGTGCCGGCATCCAGACTGGCTACCCCAGGCATAATGCGATCTGTGACCCTGGCCATTGCGCGCAAAGCGCCGCGGTCATTGTATACCAAAACACGGTCACCGTCGGCAATGCCACGGCAGCCTGCATCCTCATGGTTTATCCAGATTTTGTCGTCGGCTTTGTTTTTCAGACTGGCAATGTTGTCAAACTGGGAGTTTACGCGTGTTTTGGCGTGGGGGCTGACCAGCTGGATGGAATATTGATTGAAGCGGGAATCCATTGGGCCTTCCCATGGTTCGATATATTTGGGAATAGGAGGAATGAGTGGATTTTTCATTTTTGCGATAGACTGGCTGTAAATTTCGATCTTTCCGGATGGGGTGGCAAAGGGGTGCTGCTCCGGGTCCTCAATTTGGTTTTGAAACGCGACATGGGGTTCATCGAGCGCGATGCGCTGCACACCCCGGTGCCTGAATTCATGGATTTTCGGAAGCTCGGCAGTGGCATTCACCATTTCGCTGAGCCATTCGGTTTCGGATTTGGGATTGTAGGTTTCCAATCCTAAACGAGATGCCAGCTCCGTAAAGATAGCCAGATCCGAGCGCGTGTCCGGCAGCGGTTTGATCACCTGATGCATATAGATATAATACGGGCCACCGGCCCACGGGGTTCCGATATCTTCTTCTTCCATATAATGGGAAATCGGCAACACGATATCTGCGTACCGTGCAGTCGGTGTCATAAATAATTCATGAACCACTATCATCTCCGGCTTCTTCAATGCCTTTATGCCTTTGTTAATATTTTGAAACTGGTTTAAGAGATTGCTACCGACAATATAGAGCAGCTTGATATCAGCGGCGTAACCGCCGGCGGTTCCTTCCAGCAGTGCATCATAAATATCGGCAACATGAACCGATGGATTGTTGCGATGCGGAACCGGAAAGGCGTTGGCCAAAATACCCAGCCTGACTATGTTGGTGCCACCGGCAACATGACCGCCCTTGATTCCGATGTTTGCGGTCATGGCTGCCAGGGTGATGGCAGCTCGGTGGAATTGTTCGCCAAATGCGGTTCGACCGGGTGCCCAGCCAGAGAAAAGGGCTGCCGGCTTCACTGTGACGTAATCTCTGGCCAGCTGGATGATATCGTCTGCAGGCGTACCGGTTATCTGGGCAGCCCATCGCGGGGTCTTGGGAACCCCGTCTTCTTCGCCCAGCACATAGGCCTTGAAATCCTCAAATCCCACGGTATAGGTATCGATAAAGTTATGGTCATAGCAATCCTCGGCGATCATTACATAGGCCATGGCCATGATCAATGCCGTGTCGGTGGCCGGCTTTACCGGAATCCATTTATCCGCCAGGGCCCTGGCAGAAGGGCTAAGGCGTGGATCGACACAAATGATGTTGGCGCCATTTTTTTTAGCCTGTTTCAGGTAGGCGGCGGTGTCCGGCCCAAACCGTGAGGTCAGCGGGTCCCATCCCCACAGGACAATCAACCTGGAATACAACAAATTGTCTCTGCTGTTTGCCGTAAAGGTGGTTCCCAGCATATTTTGGGAAGCAAACAGGGCCGCCTCCAGGGAGGTGTTCCCATGGACTGCCGTGCATCCTCCGAATAGGTTAAAAAAACGCTGGGAAGCCTTTCGGGAATGACGCAGTGCGCCTTCGTTGCCATAATAATCCATCAGAAAGATGGCGTGGGAGCCATAGGTCTCTTTGATTCGAAAGAGTTCTTTGGAAATTGAATCCAGCGCTTCATCCCAGGAGATGGGCTTAAATTTTCCCTCGCCGCGGGCACCGGTACGTTTCAGCGGCTGAGTCAGGCGTTGGGGGGAATAGACAACGTCCTTTTGGGAAAGTCCGCGGACACATGCTTTTAGACCCGGCCCGCGTTGGCTGTCGGTACCAATGTGCGTAATTTTTCCATCGCAAACATGCACCTTCAGCAAACACCGCGCACCGCAATCATAAGAGCATGTGGTGGTGACTATTTTTTCATTCTTTGGAGAACTCTTGTTTTGCACCATTTTACTCCCATTTCCCCCTCACACACTTCTTCAAGCTTTTCACTCAGAGGTTGGATTTGGTTTACAAGCCATAAAAATTTAGTTCTTGAATTGATGGCGGATGGCGTCTTTTTTATGCGGGGGAAGGTATTCCCAGCGATCGAGATCTTCTTGAAGCTTTTTGCGCTCTTTCGGTGTGAGGTTTTGCCATTGCTGATAAATGCGTTGATAGAGTTCGCGCTGTTCAGGTGGCATCTTTTTCCATTTATTCAAACGCTTGCGAATAAGTTTTTTCTCCTCGGGTGAAAGTGATTTCCATTCTTTATATTTTTCTTCGAGAAGTTCTTTTTCTTCAGGCGATAGGTCTTCACGTTTTTTCCAGTCATTTTTCTTCTTTTTTGCCAGTAGCGTATGAATACGCATCTGTTTTTCATTATTTTCTAAGAAAGGGGTGCCGATTTTTGCGTGAATATGTGCTTTTGATGCACAAAATGAGACACTCGGAAAATAGCAAAAGATCATCAAAGCCAGTAGCATGATGCAACTTCTGCGAAAAAGTAAATGTCGACGCCTAGGCATAGTGCTCCCCATAAATACGGTTTCTCATTCCTTGAGTATCATCGAAAAGTTTTTCTATGGGTAGGCTGGTCGGTGACTGATCAACAGCCTGGACCAGCTTCTGAAGCGCCTCCATATCCCGCAGAAGGTCGAGGTTTTGAATAATCTCCAGTTCCTGTGCGCTCAGCTGCTCTGCTTGTATACTCGCGGTGGGAGAAAATTGAGTGTCGACTGTAAATGTGTTGTATCCAATGATACTTGCAATTACAATCAAAATGATGGCTGCTGCCAATGCCGGGATGACGCGTGAAGGTCTGCATGCAAAAATTGGTGACCACCATTTCAGGTTGGGCGTCCGGTTCAGCTTCCAGGTGATGGTGTTTGTCATTTCTTTTGCTTCGGTCACAGAGAGCTTCGGTGGCTTCATGGTTGTCTTAATTCTGCGGATCATTCCCAGCATGTGCAACTTTTCCTTGCGGCAACCTTCACAGATTTCAAGGTGCTGTTCCAGTCGTTGACGCTCCTGGGCATTCAGTTCGTCATAGACATATAACATGATGGTTGATTTTTGATCTTCACATGCGCTCATCAGGGCACCCCCTTTAATTTTCAACCCATTGGCGCAGTTGATTTTGAATAAACTGCGTTGCACGAAACAAATGGGTTTTTACAGTACCTTCCGCCAGGTCCATAATCTCTGCGATTTCAGATATACTCATTTCTTGAAAGACTTTCAACTGAAAGGCCACTCGCTGTTTTTCTGATAATGATTTTAACGCTTTTTTCACGTCAATTTCAAGTTGTTGACCGGTTAAGCGTGCTAAGGGATTAGAATTCTCTTCGCTATCCGGATAGTCTTCTAAACTGGTATTGGATTCTTCATTTGTCGTTTTTCCAAAACGCCAGGGTATAAATGTTTGACGTCGGCGCTTGCGTCTCCGTTGGGCATCGATGCAGGTGTTGACCACGATTCGATAAAGCCAGGTATAAAACGATGAATTGCCTTTAAACCGCTTTATGTTTCGAAACGCCCGGAAAAAAGCTTCTTGAACCCGGTCTTTGGCCGCTTCCTCATCGGCATAGCACATCTGATAGGCAACCCGGAATACCTTTTGCTGGTAACGGCCAATGAGCTGTTCAATCGCCCAGCGGTCATCCCGCCGGGCTCGATCGACAAGCGCTTCATCACTAAAGGCCTGGTTCGTTCGCCCGGGGGTTTTGGTTAGCGGGTCAACGTCTTTTCCGGGCCGTTTTACCAGATTTAAATCTTCATCAGACACGTTATTGTTCCTTAACCCTCATCGAGATGCCGAATTTCAATCACTTTAGCTAATCGCGTCATGACGGCTTTGCATTTATACCATGTGGCAATACACTAACATATTACCTTTAAGGCTGTGATGCAAAGTCAAACTTCTCTAAACGTTTGTGCATTCTGCCAACAATCCAATATCAGTGATGATATGGACAAGGTTTATGGCGGTGATGACAATGATGGTAATGGTGTACGATATGGTGTCTCACAACGGTAAGCACCGGTCGTTTCACCTGAAAATATTTGAGGTGCTGGTGGCTGTGATGCAGGGCCCGGTGGTGGTGATCATGGGCTATTTTAGAGAGTTTTGCGATATTGGCAATCTTTTTAGGGAGATGATGATATATGCGACCATCTGCCCAAGATGTTGTCACACATATAAAAAGCAGAACGCCAATTATCATTCCAATTTTTATCATCCTGGTTTTCATTGGGACACCTCCTATGTAAAGCGTTTCTGTCTTTTTAGACGTCCAGGTTCCCAAAAAGTTTACCATTAAAAAAGCCTGTCATCTTAATTGACAGGCTTTTTTCGTACGTTGAAAGGGGATTGGCGTATTTAGAATCTCATTTGTGCCTTCTATTTCTTGCCACCCCCATTGCCTTCGCCGCGACCGTTCCCATGGTCACCGCTATGTCCTCTGCCGTGGCCACCACCATGATCGTTGCTTTTGTCTTTGTTGTGTCCTGAAGCAGTGTCTTTTTCCTGATTCTTGCGATAGTTCTTGGTGTGCACCGGACCGGAATTATTTTGCCCGGTTTTTGACCCGGAAACCCCATGTCCTTTCGCGATACCGCCCTTAAAGCTTCTGGAGGTTGCCTCTTGGAGTTCAGTTTTCCATTGGTGCTGCATAGCATGTTCATGGTTTGATTTGAAGTGCCCCAGCCCCGATATGGATGGATGCAAGCCATAATATTTTGCAATTTCGCCCCAGCCCATGCCAGATGATCGCAGATGATAAATGTCCTCTGTTATTTGCTCTATCGTTTTCCCCTCTGGGTCCTGTTCCGCGAGCTGTGTAGCAATGTTTTCGGCACGTTGGGCCTGGGCTTCATTCTGGAAATTTACCTCGGCGGTTTCCGTCTCATCGTCTGAATTGTTTTCCGTTGCCTGTAAATTGGCCATACCGAACCAGGCCAAAATGCAGATACTCAAGAAACATGTCATCAATGTAAGTTTAATCGGGCGTTGTTTTATTGCGTTTTTTGCCGAAAGCAACCAGCGCATAGTTTTCCTCCTTAACGTTTATGACCGAGATCATTTTTTGATAGTCACAACATTGATGGAATTACCAAGTGAATATTCTTGCGATCCTATTTTTATTTTTTCCGGCTTTCCAATTCCTTTTATTGTTAGCCGATTTGGTTCGATTCCGGAAAAATTATTGATGAGATAATTACGCAAAAGATCAGCCCGTTTTTTGCCCCGGCTTTCATTGCCTTTCTGGTAGCCGATAATTTTCAGATGAATTTTTGTTTTGACACTCAGGATCGAGCCAATCGCATCGACAGATGATATTGTATCTGCTGTCAGAGAGTTGGTCAACCCTTCAAAACGAATTTGTTTGAGAGGCACTCTATCATTTCCGATGGTATAGTTGCGATATTCAAAATTGCCACGAGCATTTAGGTGATCCACCGCTCGAATGGCCCATTTTCCTTGTGGATAAAAATTTAGATATTCCTTCCAAGCGGCAACCTCTTTCGAATATTGCTGCAATCTGTTAAGCGCCAGACCACAATTGTAGAGAGCCTGAGGGTGATCATGTTCAAGCTTTAAGACCTGTTTATACTGAGCCAAAGCTTTATCCCACTGATGATTCTCCAAGTAACTGTGCCCCAGATAAAGGTGGGCATCAGTATGACGCGGATCATATTTAATTGCCCTAAGGTAGCTTTTCTTTTCATCTTTCGGTTTCTCAAGCTCATTGTAGCAGACCCCCAGCCAAAAGTGGTAATCAGCATTTTTAAAATTTTGCCTCACAGCCTGCTTGAGATAGGAAAATGCCTCATTCGGTTTATTGATGGCTAATAGATAACGCCCCATGTAAAAGTGGGCTTCAGAATCCCAGGGATCTTTTTGAAGTTTTTCACGAAAGACGTCTATACCTTGGTTGTATTTCTCTTCACTAAGGTAATATTCGCCTTCAAATTTGGTTGTTATTGTACATCCCAGTAAAACAAAGAAAATTGCTAAAGCAAGGCTATGAGATTTGAATTTAGTTAACATAATAAATTTGAACAGGGGCCCTCAATATTTAAAAACCTGTCAGGTTACTTGACAGGCTTTTTCCTGGACGACGTCTTTATTATTGCAAAATATAGCAAAAACCAGGGCAATGTGCAATGGCAATCGCAAGACACACGCTGCATGCGACAAACTGATTCAAGCTTGCCACGAACAAATACCAACACCAAAATGGTTGAGGGCAATTTTCTTGACATTTTCTCATATTTAAAGGAAGTTTTCTAGAACGCAAATTATGGATAATTGTCCGGCACTACGATAATTAAACCAATTAAATAATGGGAGGAAGATATGAACAAAAACCGCATTTGTGAGCTGTTGGATATCCGGTATCCGATTATTCAGGCGCCGATGAACTGGGTGAGTGGCGCTGATCTTGTGGCGGCGGTGTCCAATGCCGGAGGGCTCGGAACCCTGGGACCCAACTCCGGCGCCGAAGACATCACGCCGGACGTTGAGATCACCGGAGAAAGAATGCGGGCTCAGATAAGAAGAGTTCGAAGTCTCACCCAGGCCCCCTTTGCGGTCAACATTGTTGCCGGCTTTGGGGAAGCGCTCAAGTTCTCTCAGAAAATCGTGGACGTCGTCATTGAAGAGCAGGTGCCGGTGGCCGTGGTTTCCGTCGGCAGGCCCGATACCTACACCCGGGTGCTCAAGGGCGCCGGCATAAAAGTGTTGCATGCGATTTCCACCGCACGCCATGGAAAAAAGGCAGAAGACACTGGCGTGGATGCCGTCGTTTGCGAGGGCTTTGAGGCCGGCGGTCACAAAGGGTTTACCGAGTTGACCACCTTCGTGCTGACGCCCATGGTTGCAGATGCGGTGAGTATCCCCGTAATTACCGGCGGCGGCATCGGAGATGCCCGTGGGGTTCTGGCTGCCCTGGCGCTGGGCGCAGACGGTATCTATATGGGTACGCGCTTCATGGTTACCCGGGAATCGGAAAGCCACCAACGTGTAAAAGAAGCGGTTGTCAAAGGAGTAGATGTTTGCACTGTCTCGGTGCCAAAGGAATTCATGCTTGCCAGAGATCTGGCCAACCGCTTCACGACGGAGTACCTGGAAATTAAAAAGAGCGGGGCCTCCCCTGAAAAACTAAATAATTATCTCGACGAGCACTCTCAATACCATGCCCAACACCTTGGTGAAGCAGATGCGGCAGAGGTCTGTTGCGGGCAGGTTGCCGGGATGATCACCGAGGTGAAAGGAGCCGGCGACGTGATGAACGACGTGGTGGAGAATATCAGTGCCTGCTTCGAGGATTTGAAACACAGGTTGACTGAATTTCTATGATGCCTTTGGAAAATTATCCATCTTAAAGCAAGAGGTATTATTGAACATGGCCCGCTTTGCACCGACAGCACTTGTTTGGGTAATTTTAGCGCCCTTGTTTTATAGCGCCATGAGTGCATCTGCCAAATTAGCAGGGACCCATCTGAGTGTCTGGCAGATCGGCGCGGGCCGCTTTGGCCTCGGCTTACTGGTGGTTCCGGTTATCGTAAAGCTACTGGGGCTGAACCTCTGGGGGCAACAGCGTTTTCTGCTGACTGTGAGAGGCCTGTGCGGTGCAGTTGCTTTTCTGCTTTTACTGGCAGCATTTCAGCGGATTACGCTTTCCCTGGCGATGGTGCTCTTTTATCTCTATCCGGCCTTTACGGCACTTTTATCGCCCTGGATCACAGGCGAACCGACCCCCAAGATAGCCTGGCCTTTCATCTGCGGCGCTTTCATCGGGACCACTTTAATTTTATGGCCCCATGAAGCTTCCGAAGCTCTGAATTTAGGCCATTTATTTGCGGTGATTGCTTCGATTCTATGTGCCCTTACGCTTCTTCTCGTTCGCAGATTAGGCCGGGATAACAACATCTATACCCTGTTTTTCTACCTTTGTCTGGCCGGGACCGCTGCCAGCCTGGGGCCATTGTTAATCCAGGAGGCCCCACTTCTGCCTGAACGCGCATCCTGCTGGATCGGACTTGCGGCGGTGGCGGGGTTTTCAATCGGCGCGCAGCTTTCTATCAACCAGGCGCTTGTTCGCATTCCAGCACCGGCGGTCAGTGTCATGATGACCGCCGAAGTGCCTCTGGTGGCCGGTTTTGGTGTGCTTTATCTGGGTGAGCCATTTGATTGGCGTCTGATTTTCGGGGCGTTGCTCATTTTCTGCAGCGGGATCGGGCTTAACCTTTTACCAACCAAATCAACTTCGAATTGAGCCAGTGAAGACGCTATTCAAGCTACTGATTGCTTTCATTAATCAATTTCAGGTCGGAGGGAGAAAGAATATAAGGAGGAAAAAGCCTATATTATCTATCCCAGCATGCTCTCCAGTTTTTGCGACATCTGCTTGAGGCTGACAGGCTTCTGGATGAGATCGACATTTTCGTTTTTTAAAATTTTTCGAATTTGTTGGTTTTCGAAGTATCCGCTAAACAGGATTACCTTCACATTGGGTTGGATTTTAATTAAGCGATTGTAGACAGTTGCCCCATTCATGCCCGGCATACGCATATCCAAAAGGACAATATCGATGGCATCTTTCTGTTTTTCAAATATATCAATGGCCTGTTGACCATCTATGGCTTCAAGGACATGGTAACCTAATCGTTGTAACATCTTTGTACAAACTTCTATGATGGTTTCTTCATCGTCGACTAATAAAATGACACCTTTTTTAGCTTTACTTTCTAAGGGAGCTTCCATATTTTTTTCTTATCCCCTGAAGAGGCGGGCTGATTTGCTGTTGATGGTCGTAACGTAACCATGGGTTGTTGGTTGTTGATGAGCAATAATTGGACCAATTCGGCCGGCAACTGAAATTTCATAAAAATACAGGATGTTAGCAAAGCTGAAGAATGTGACCATAACCAGAAGTGACAATTTACGGCAGGCCGGGTTACAATATTGGCACCCGCAAATTGACCAGATAACCTAATTTTAGGATTGCCGGGAAGTGATTAAGCAAATGAAGATGAAAAATATAGATGTGTTGGTGATCGGGCGAAGTTGCCTGGATTATATTGCCGTGGTGAATCAATTCCCGCAGGAAAATCAAAAAATACCACTGGAGTATGGCTTATCTGAAGCCGGCGGCCAGGGTAGCACAGCGTCGTGTTGCATTTCACGCTTGGGGGGCAAGGTGGCGTATGTGGGCAAACTCGGGGATGACGATGAAGGCAGATTTTGTCTAAAACGATTAAAAGACTTCGGTGTGGCCACGGACTTTATTGAAATCATTAAAGAAGGGAAAACACCGGTGGCCTATGCATTTATAACAGCTGCCGGCGGTCACCGAACCATTATTTACGAACGAAATGAATTGCCTAAAATCACCATCGACAGCACCCTCAAAGATTTACTCGTTTATGCGAAAGTGGTTTTATTGGACCCGGAAGCCACCTATCTGGGCAAACCATTGCATGCACTGAAAAAAGATCACGTCAAAATTGTTTATGATGGTGAACGCTGGAGAGAGGGTATTGAAGATATTATGGCCACCGTCGATTATTTCGTGCCATCTTCGGAATTGTTGGATGCCAAGGAATTGCATCTTGCTGACCTGCCCTTGTGCCAGCAGGTTATGCGGTTAAACAAGCGTGTTTTCGGTAACCTTATTGTGACCCATGGCCGAGATGGTGTGTACTATGTTTACGATGACAGGTTATATCATATTGGTGTCCCTGAAGTGAATGCCATTGATACCATCGGCGCCGGCGATAATTTTCATGGGGCGCTTGCATTGGCTCTTGCCCAAGACTTTGACCTTCATCAGGCTGTCAAGTTTTCTGTGGCGGTGGCATCGTTATCCTGCAGGGAATACGGCGGCAGAAAAGGAATCCCGCAGATGCCAGAAGCGTTGGCGGTTGCCCAACAATTAAATCAGAAGGTTGTTGCTTCTGTTTAAGGCTCATAGCCATCTGTTTTCGGAATTGTGGTGGGTTTCTATATTTTGACCGTCATTATGTTTCTAATTTTCCTTTTCATTTTTTCGATTTGTCAACATATATTTTTGGGGATCAGCCATAAAATCTTTGTAAATACGGTAATGACCGGTGCTTTGGTAATCGATGGGTTTGACCGGAGATGCGTCAAAATTCAATATCCGTGCCCCCGGGCAAGCCAATAGAATTGGCGAATGGGTGGCGATAATAAACTGGGCATGACCCGAGCGGGACATCTCGACCAGCAATTTGAGCAGCTCGAGTTGACTTTTGGGTGATAGAGCGGTTTCGGGCTCATCCAGGAAATAGATTCCTTTGATTTTAAAGCGCGACGTAAAAAACGCCATCAGAGATTGACCGTGGGATTTAGACATAAATGACTCGCCGCCAAGATAATGCAACAATCCCGGGTCCATGGTAAGCCACTCATCCCAGAGCTGCGCGAAATTTCGGAAAATGTTGGATCCAAAAAATGATCCGGGTACCCGTTTGTCTTGCCATTTCACATCGATGGCCTTGTACAGCTCCTTTTCATAGGGACTGGCCTTATATCTCGGTCGGGTAATTCCCTGCCACATGATGATGCCGCATTTGCGGGTGATCGCTTCCAGAAGCGTAGATTTGCCGGAACCATTTTCACCAACGAAAAAAGTTACGGCTGAGGTGAAACGTAAACTATCCGTTTCTTGGATTAATTTTAGATTAAAGGGATATTGGTCGGTTGTGGGATACTTTTCAGGGTGTAGCGTCACTTTTTTTAAATGCATAAGCGCTTCTCCGTCATCTGTCCTCTGATTCGGCTGGTGAACATCATCGATAACTTGTAGCTTATGGCACCAAGGGTATTCCAATTCAACAATTTTTTTAAAATCGCAAGAATCGGGTGGCGCTGGGTTTTGAAATGATCTATATTCTGTCAAAATTTAACGAAAGGTGCCATCAAAATGAAGATACCCTCTCTATCCCGGGCCAGCGACGATTATGATCGGATTGAAAAATCCCTTAAATTTATTGAGAAGAATTTTTCATCTCAACCGGACCTGAAGGCGATGGCCGCTCATATCGGCCTGAGCGAATACCATTTTCAGCGTCTTTTCAGCCGCTGGGTGGGGATTAGTCCTAAACGGTTTTTGCAATTTTTGACCAAAGAATACGCCAAACAGCTGCTGGAGAATTCCTCCAATCTCCTGGATGTAACCTATGAAGCCGGGCTGTCCAGTCCCGGAAGGCTTCACGACCTCTTTGTCACCTGTGAAGCGGTTACACCGGGAGAATACAAATCCAAAGGAGAAGGGATTACCATTAAGTATGGTTTTCATCCCAGCCCGTTTGGCGAATGCCTGCTTGCGACAACTGAAAGAGGTATTTGCGGTTTTTTTTTCGTAAAACACAGAGATAGAAAAGACCCGCTTACAGAATTACGCTTTTTTTGGAAAAATGCGGATATCGTTGAAGATCCGCATGCATCCCACGAACTGGTTGGGCGGATTTTTCATCCATCATTCGCGAACGCCAGCGTTCCATTGCATTTAATTTTAAACGGAACCAATTTCCAGATGAAAGTCTGGGAGGCCTTGATCAAAATTCCGTTTGGTGCGGTCGTTTCCTATGAAGATGTGGCGATTCAGGTGGGCATTCCCGGGGCCACCCGGGCGGTGGGCAGCGCGGTAGGTAAGAATCCTATATCTTTTATTATCCCATGTCACCGGGTTATCCGCAAAACTGCTGATTTTGGAAATTATGGCGGTGGTAGGGCCAGGAAAAAAGCCATACTCGGATGGGAGGCCGCACACCTAAGCATAGCGCAGAGTGCATAGCGCATGGCAATTTGCGTTATTGATGACAGTCGATTTTCCGGTGTA
>JASFPE010000090.1:0-13786 GCA_050116155.1 Desulfobacterales bacterium | reverse complement strand
AGCTTGAAATCGCGCGGGAAACCGTGGAGCGTATACTTGCAACGGCTCAAGTGTGAAAGATTACTGAACATACATCCAAGCAGAACGCATTGACACATTCAGCTTGAGGTCTTATGAGTAAGGCATGCATTTGCTCCGCGTCAACGAAGTTACAAAACTCTTTTTGATTTAGAGTCATTGAATAACTTAATCTGGTTATCTAAAAAGCACAAGAGATCATGCAGCAATTGCCGAATTGATGCCACTGGATTCCCGCTTCCGCGGGAATGACAAAAGAAAGTCCAATCGAAGCCTGTCATTCCCGCGGAAGCGGGAATCCAGAAATCGACGGCTCTTGTTTATTGTGGATAATCAGATAATTCAATATGAGAAGAAAGGCGAATAAATATGAGCACTGAAGCACTCCTTAAAGACACAAAACGTGGATTTGCGAATCTGGATATCTCCGAAAAATATGTCCAGTCGGCATTAGGCTGGCTGGAGAATTGGCTGAACGATAAGGTCTTTGAGGAATATGTACCGCAAATTCAATTTTTAATTGAAAAGAAAAAGTGGAGTTTTTTACTGGATTCTTTTTATCAGGTTATTCCATTCGGCACCGGTGGCCGAAGGGGACTGGTGGGTATAGGACCCAACAGAATTAATACCTGGACCATCCAGGCCTCTGCCCAGGGCCATTCGCAATATCTGATAAAGCAGTACGGCGAGGATGCAAAAAAACGTGGGGTGGTGCTCACATTTGATGTCAGAAAATTTACTCAGAAAGGCATATATGATGACACACTTCCCAATCCCGTCATGAATCTGGACGGCAGACAACTGGCCATGGCCGCCGCTGAAGTCTATGCAGCCAATGAAATAAAAGTATATTTGTTTGACAGCGCCAGGAGCACACCCGAGCTATCCTTTGCCATCCGGCATTTAAACGCGATATCGGGCGACATGTTCAGTGCAAGCCATAATCTGCCAACCGATAACGGCAAAAAGGTGTATGATCAATACGGCGGACAATTGATTCCTCCCGATGATCAGATTCTGGTCGATGAGGTTACTCAGAATGTCAGCGAGATCAAAGGTCTGTCTGTCGATGCCGCCAAAGATAAAGGATTGATTGTATCTGTCGGTGAAGCAGTAGATCTTGCATATCAGGATGCAGTCTGCCCGATTTCCTTATCCAAGGCACGCGATTTAAAAATTATCTATTCACCATTGCACGGAACCGGCCTCACATCAATGTATCCGATTTTAACCAAACTGGGATTTGACGTTACCCTCGATCCGCAAACATCAATTTTGAGCGGTGCGTTTGAAAATGTCACCTTCAATATTCCAAACCCTGAGGTAATTGAATCTTTTGCAAACTCGCTACCTTTTGCAAAGGAGCAAAACGCGGATATCTTAATGAGTTCGGATCCCGACGCGGATCGAATCGGTGTGATGCTGAATCATAACGGCTCCTGGCAGTTTCTGACCGGCAATGAAATTGGTATCATTTTGGTCAATTATGCTATTTCAAAATACAAAGAAGCCGGGCGGCTAAATTCAAACAGCGTGGTCATTAAAACAGATGTCACCACATCGTTGATTCAGAAGATTGCTCAGGAAAATGAGGTCCAATGCATCGGCGATCTCTTGGTGGGCTTTAAATACATAGCAGATGTGATGAACAAAATTGAAAACGAAGGCAACATCAACGATTTTATTTTCGGGGCCGAGGAAAGCCATGGATATCTTACCGGCAATTACGCCCGGGATAAAGATGCCGCCCCCGCCGCCATCTGGATATGTGAACATGCCGCCGAATTAAAAAAGCAGAACAAAACCCTGCTCGATGATCTCAACGAGATCTACGCCACCTATGGATATTGCCATAATTATCTGACCGAAATCAGATTGCTGGGGGCAAAGGGTATGGAACAGATTGCCCGGATTATGGATCATTTGCGGGACGCCCACATCGAATCATTCGGTGGCTTTCGCGTCAACAAGCGATTTGACCGCCTGCAGGGAAAACCTCAGCCGCATCTTTCAAAAACAGATACTTCCGCCAGAAATATTCTAATTTACTATTTTGACAACCTGGCGGACACCACCAGCATACGGATCACAGTACGGCCTTCCGGAACCGAACCGAAGATAAAAATGTACTTCGAAGTATCCGGCAAACCTTGCTCACTGAAAAGCTTGGAAGAAGCAAAAAAGAAAATCGTCGAAATCCGTCAAAAACTGGAAAAATTATTTATGCAATACTGCTATAAGATATTAGACGTGGATTTTCCGGATAGAGGCTTTCTGCTCTTCTGGCAGTTGCCGCTCGACGATAAACTCAAGTATTTCGAGATCGAGGAACAAATTGCTGATTTAAAAAATGAGACAGATGTTGCCGCGAGAAAAACCGGGCTTGACAACCTGCTGTCCTTTCTGGGTGCCAATCCCATCAAGAAAATCGATAACGCGTTTAAAGAGAAATACAAAGCCGGGATTCTGGAGTATCTCAATCTCCCTGACAGCGAATAGTTACTACTAGATGATGGAGATATGGAAAAGGTATCAATAGCGGAATTTTCTTTTACAATTATCAATCCGAAATCCGCAATCCAAAATCCGCAATTATATATCCATGAAACCTCTTAATTGTATTCGGCTACATATTTACAATAAACGATAAAATACCGGATAAAATAAATGCCTTTCCCTGCCAACAAAACCAAAATCGTCTGCACCATCGGACCGGCGTCGGACTCCTCCGAGATTCTGGAACGCATGATTATGGTGGGCATGAATGTCGCGCGCCTTAATTTCTCCCACGGTGATCTCTCAAGCCATCAGGAAACCATTCAAAAAATTCGCGCAGCCTCCCGGGCCACCGGTCGGCGGGTGGCCATTATGGGGGATTTACCCGGGCCCAAAATGCGCATCGGTGAATTTGGCCAGGAGCCCATAGAGCTGAGACCAGATGACAGCTTTACGTTGACCACCGAAGATATTGTGGGCGACAATGAGCGGGTCTCTGTCAGCTTCACCCGGCTTCCCCAGGTCGTTAAACCGCAGGATCGCCTGTTTCTCAATGATGGTCTGATACAGCTCGAAGTTAAACGCATCGATGGATGCGATGTCCACTGTAACGTTATCGTCGGCGGGGAGCTCCGCTCCCGAAAAGGTCTCAATTTGCCCGGAATCGATCTGGGTATTTCTGCATTTACAGATCGGGATTATGAGTACTTAAAATTTGCCATGGAAAACGGAGTAGATGCGATTAGCCAGTCCTTTGTGGAAACTGCAGAGGATGTCGTCAGCGTTCGAACCGCCGCCGCTGAGCTGGGTCATACTCCCTTTATCATCGCCAAAATCGAACGAGCGGGTGCGCGCAACCACATGTCCGAAATTCTTCAGGCCGCGGACGGCATCATGATCGCGCGCGGAGATTTAGGCGTCGAAATTCCCATCGAGCAAATCGCCATGGCCCAGAAAAACATTATGCGCCTGGCCAATACGATGGGCAAGCCCGTTATTACCGCCACCCAGATGCTGGAGTCCATGACCAGCAACCGCCGACCCACAAGAGCTGAGGCTACCGACGTGGCCAACGCCATATTCGATGGAACAGACTGCGTGATGCTTTCGGGCGAATCCGCTATGGGAGCATACCCGGTGGAATCTGCTTCCATGCTGGCAAAGATCGCGGCAGCCGTTGAGCCCCATCGAACCCCACCCCCCATTGATAAAATCCTTCAAACCCGTCGCGAAGAAGATGATATCAAACTTGCAGATCTGATCGCCATATGCGTCGAAACAACCCTGGAGCGCATTACACCACCCACGGTGATCGTGCCGACCCGCAGCGGTGCAACCGCCAGAAGCATCACGCGCTTCCGGCTGCCGGTGTGGATAACAGCTGTCAGCTCCCTGCAAAAGACATGTCAGGATCTTATGTTTTCCTATGGCGTCTGTCCGGTGTGTGAACCGGAGCATCCGGAAAACTGGCGCAAATGGGCCAAAGACTGGCTGAAATCCATAGACACTGAGGGAAATCTGGTGGTGCTGACGGAAGGACCTTCTGAAAAACGTCCGGATCGGAACAATCGTATGGAGATCATTGATCTGACTAGAGACTAGTAAACAAGGTGTCAGCAAACCAGAGGACAAGAGCCAGAGGACAGAGGGTTTAGGGATTAAATAATTGAGAAATACAGGAATTAAAGCGTTTCGGAATTGAGGGATTAAAAAATTAAAAGATTTTAAAACCCCTGAATTTTGAACTTTCAATCCTTTACTCCATGTCCTTTTTTTTAGTGCTTTATACCCTGACACCTGACAGCTGAAACCTTATTATCCTTGACACCTCAAATCTAGCAAACGGCACTTAGCACCTGAAAAAAGAACACTTAGCACCTGAAAAAAGAGATTGTAACAAATACGAGAGGATTTGACCATGCTGCCAAAGACCGATCCTACCAAAACCAAAAGCTGGCAAAGTCTGGCCGCGCATTTTGAGAAAATAAAAAACATTCATATGAAAGATCTTTTTGCAAAAGATGCGCAAAGGTTCAGTAAGTTTTCAGTACGATTCAATGATATCCTCGTGGATTACTCTAAAAACAGAATCACCGAAGAAACCCTGAACCTGCTTTTCGAGCTGGCAAATGAAGTTGGCCTGACGGGCGCCATCGATCAGATGTTTGGCGGAGAAAAAATAAATGAAACCGAAAAACGGGCGGTTTTACATATTGCCCTGAGAAACAGGGAAAATGCTTCGATTCATGTAGACGACAATGATGTCATGCCGGAGGTCAACGCCGTCCTTCAAAGCGTTCGAGAATTTTCGGACAAGGTTCGTTCCGGCGCGTGGAGAGGTTATACCGGCAAAAAAATTACCGATATCGTCAATATCGGTATCGGTGGTTCGGATTTGGGACCGGTCATGGTCACCGAAGCCCTGAAACCCTATGCAACGAAGGGATTGGCCGTACATTATATTTCAAATATCGATGGTACCCATATTACCGAAACGCTAAAAATTTTAAGTCCCGAAACCACCTTATTTATGATTGCTTCCAAAACGTTTACAACCCAGGAAACCATGACCAATGCATTCTCGGCCCGCAAATGGTTCCTGGATGCTGCCAAAGATTATTCCCATATAACCAGACATTTTGTGGCCCTTTCTACAAATACCGCAAAAGTGGAAGCGTTCGGCATAGACAAAGACAACATGTTTGTTTTCTGGGATTGGGTGGGCGGACGCTATTCGCTCTGGTCGGCCATCGGGTTGTCGATTGCCTGTTATATCGGGTTTGAAAACTTCGAAGAACTGCTGCAGGGCGCATTTGAAATGGACCAGCATTTCAAAACCGCCCCTTTTGAGAAAAATATACCCGTCATCCTGGCCCTCATCGGAATCTGGTACAACAACTTCTTTGGCGCCCAAACCGAGGCCATATTGCCCTATGATCAATATCTGCACCGATTTCCAGCCTATTTTCAGCAGGGCAATATGGAGAGCAACGGCAAATCCGTTGATCGGGATGGGAATAAAATCAACTATCAAACCGGGCCGATCATCTGGGGAGAACCCGGCACCAACGGTCAACACGCATTTTACCAATTGATTCATCAGGGCACCAGGTTGATTCCGGCAGATTTTCTGGCAGCGGCTATCAGCCACAATCCTATCGGCGATCATCACAATATTTTATTATCGAATTTCTTTGCCCAGACCGAAGCACTTCTGAATGGAAAGACCAAAGAAGAGGTTATTGGCGAATTAAAAAGAGCGGGCAAAACCGATGCGGAAATCAAGGCGCTCACCCCGCACAAAGTGTTTGAGGGCAATCGGCCGACGAACTCCATCTTTTTTAAACAATTAACCCCGAGAGTATTGGGCAGCCTGATAGCCATGTACGAGCATAAAATCTTCGTTCAGGGTGTCATCTGGAATATTTTCAGCTTCGATCAGTGGGGGGTTGAGCTTGGCAAACAACTGGCAAACAAAATCCTTCCTGAATTAGAAGACGACAAACCGGTAAAAACACATGATTCATCTACCAGTGGATTGATCAATGCGTTTAAGCAGATGAGACAAGATAAATAATCCTCTCCACGGTGACGCTATTCTCTGTGCATGTTTCTTGAAACGAAGCTATCCAAAACCCTGCCTCGGGGCTGAAAGCCACTTTCACCTGTGAATATTTATCCATTCTTAAAATTGTGGGAGCGGCTTCCAGCCGCGAAAACAGATTGTGATGGAACCAAAACTTGATCTAAAATATTTACTTTACAAATCCACATTCATGAATAATTTAGTCACTATAATTTTTTTTTAGAATAAAGGAGGTAGAGAATGAAGTTTCTAAAGTCAATTTTGATTTCAATTTTCGTACTGTTCTTTTTAACCGCCTGCGCAGAATTTCAAATGGCGCCCACCACGCCATCCAGTTCTCCGGTCATCGATCGCATTGTGGGACGCGGTGAACTGGTGGTGGGCACTGCAGGCAATATGCCCCCGATGAATATGACAACCAGGGACGGGGATCTCATCGGTTTTGAAATCGATCTTGCAAAGTCAATTGCTTTGTCCATGGACGTAAAATACAGGTTTGAAACCATGCCTTTTTCCGAGCTTTTACCGGCACTTCAAAAAGGTAAAGTCGACATGATCCTTTCGCAAATGACGATCACACCGAATCGTAATTTAAAGGTCGCCTTTGTCGGCCCATACTATATTTCTGGAAAAGCGTTTCTAACGAAAATAAAAACCATTGCCGAGGCCAAGGATGCCGCCCAGTTAAACAGCCCCGACACAAGATTGGTGGCCATCAAAGGATCCACCAGTCAGGCGTTTACCGAGGATTTAATTCCCAGAGCGACGCTTTGGACAGCCAAAGACTATGATGAGGCGGTAAAAATGGTCATCGATGGTGAGGTGCATGCCATGGTCGCAGACTATCCCATTTGTGTGGTATCTGTCTTTCGATATCCGGAGGCGGAATTGCTTTCCGTGGTCACCCCGCTCACCTACGAGCCCATCGGAATTGCCGTACCCGCCGGAGACCCGTTATTGGTAAACTGGCTGGAAAATTTCATGAACGGTCTAAAAAACAGCGGGATGTTCGATGAATTGAAGCAGAAGTGGTTTGCCAAAGGCGGCTGGCTGAAAAAGCTGCCCTAAGGGTTGGCCCGTTGGCCCGTTAGCCCGTTTGCCAGTAGAACATTAATAGCGGTGCTCTCGAACCTAAACCAAACTTTTGAGATAGCTTCACATAAAAAATCAAGGGGCAGGAATTCTCGTTGAAGAAAATTAGGAACCTGCCCCTTTCATTAATTCCCAAATCCTAAATTGATTCAATCCGTATCGCGAAACGCACAACCCGCAACGCGTAACTCGCTTTTCCGAAATCCAAAATCCGAAATTCCTTAATTCCTCAATCCCTAAATTCCTAAATCATTTTTCCACAAACTCCCCATTCTTAAATTCCCCGACCAGTTTTTTCCCATCAGGCATGATCAGGGTGCCCTGGCCGGTTCGCTCACCGTCTTTGAATTCTCCAATGTATTTTCTGCCATCCGGGTAAGTCATGGTGCCGGATCCAGTTCGTTCACCCCATTGAAAATCGCCGACATACGTTCGGCCATCGGGATAAACCATGGTTCCCTTGCCATGTCGTTGACCACTTTTAAATTCTCCGACATATTTTCTGCCATCCGGCCAGGTCATGGTGCCCTGTCCGTTTCTCTCGCGAAATTGCCACTGCCCGGTATAGGTCGTCCCATCAAAATCCGTATAAGTTCCCTCTCTGATTTCGTTATCCTCCCAGACCCCGACGAGTTTTCTTCCGCCGGGCAACAGGAAGACGCCTTTACCGTGCCGCATACCGTCTTTAAATTCACCGCTAAATTTCTGCCCGGTCGAATAAACCATGGTGCCCTGCCCGTTCATACAGTCGCCTTCGATGCATTCATCAGAGTAAGCCGTGCCGCCAGAAAAACAGATTATCAAAAGAATCATGCTTAATAGAATTCTCATTTTTCAAGTTCCTCATTTCGATTTTCGCGATACATGCATCCCCACCAGCCAGGCCACCACAACCACCAGATAAATCTGGCCAATGACGGCTTCCAGAATAGCGAAGGAAGTTGCTCTTTCCGCCAGCGGGGTAATGTCACCATAGCCCAGGGTGGTAATGGTAACAAAACTAAAATACATGAACAGCCGCCTCGACTCGTGGATATGCGCTGCGGGAATGTTAAATGAGCCAGGTTGTAAAACCTCCAGAAGGCCGTAAATAAATGACCACATCATCGGCATCAGAAGATAGACAACGATGGCGGCAAATATAACATCTTTGGTGACGTCTTTTGCTCTGAAAATAAACTGTAAAATTTGAACAATGGCAAAACCAAAAAACAGTATCCCAAAAATCCTGCCCACCATGAAGACGGCGTCGTTCACCATAAAATAAGTTGTCCACAGTGAAACAATCGTGGGCAATGCCAATATGGCGCCAAAAGCCCGGAGTCGTTTTCGATCACTAATCGAGAAGATGGCCGCTAAAAAAATGGCGCTGAAAAAGATATCCATTAAAATACGGATTGCAACATAACCTTGCAGAAAAGGAGTCACCGCAATCATGGAAATGATGGCCACAATCAGATATACGAATCGGCTTTTATACCAGGGTCGGACATCATCAATTCTGGCGCTTTCATTCATATGCATGCCTTATAATCCAGTGTTCAGGTGTCAGCAGGTCAATTTAGGAATTGCGCCCCGGTGAAATATGCTTCGCATTTGACTGGGTCAAAATTCAGGAATTTAGGAATTTAAGGTATTGTGTCATTCTAATTCCTAAATCCCTCAATTCCTTAATTCCTCAATTACTGAATCCTGACACCTGGAACATGACACCTACTAATCCTGATACCTAAAACCTTTTTTTAAAACCTTGAACCCTGAACCCTGGAAATTACCAATCCGGTCTGTTAAACCACGAGGGAGGGCCTTCTGCCGCGACGGCTTGCACCTCATCCGGCGTTAAGAGATTACCCCAATCCGTTCGCTGGCCCATTTCCGCTTTGATTGTTTCAGGTACAAAATCCTGGCCCATACGAATCTCCCATCCGCCACCCAGGGCCTTATACATGCTGATCAGGTTAGAAACTACAACACCGGCAGTGGTGACCAAAGCATCTTGCTGTTCGGCTAAAAAACGCTGGGTATCCAGAACCCGCTGGTAATCAACCATACCTTCGCGATACTGGATCATTGAAAGGTCTACCGAGCGCTTGGATGCCTTGACACCATCGGCCAAAAACACTACGGCATCCTGGGTTTGCAGGAAGCCCACCATGGCATTTTCCACTTCCTGGGCCGCTTCAAGCACAACATTTTGGTAGTTGACCATCAATGCCTGGAAGCGGGCATCTTCCACACGCACCCGATTGGTTATGCGGCCATAGTTGAACAAATCCCAGTTAATCGATGGCCCGGCAAAGTAAGTTAAGCTGTCACTTTTAAACAAATTATGAAAACCTGAATTGTTTGATGAACTGCTATCCACCTTGCTGGCAGCCCGTAAACCGATGGTTCCAAACAGAGAAAAATGCGGAAACAGATCCGCCTTGGCAAAACCGATCAACGCGCTCTGAGCAGCCAATGCGCGCTCGGCAAAGCGAATATCCGGGCGCCGGCGCAGCAATTCCGCCGGAATGCCGACTGCCACCTCTACCGGGACTGCCGGTATCCGGCCCGGCGGCCCCAGCATATCATCGATTTTACCCGGAAGTTTGCCCAGCAAAATGGCCAGTGCATTTTTGGCCTGGCGCAGGTCCGCTTCCAGGGTCGGGATGCTGGCTTCCGTACTGCGCAAAAGCGCCCGCGCCTGGCTGACATCCAGTTCGGTCACCGCACCAGCTTCAAACCGGACTTCGGCGATTTCCAGGGATCGCTTCTGAATCCGCACGTTTTCGTGTGCAACTGTCAAACGCTCTTCAAGCGTACGTATGATGATATAAGTGCGAGCCACCTCGGCCGTCAAAGCCACCAGAATGTCATCGTAATCCGCAATCGAGGCTTCCAGGTTCGCCATTCCGCTCTGTACGGCTCGCCGGAACTTACCCCAGAAATCCAGCTCCCAGGCCGCATCGAAGCCTACCTGATAATCAAAAAAGTATCGATCGGTAAATCTGGTGTTGGCCTGATATTTGCTGCCCTGATTGACAGTTCCCTGAGCAAATACCTGCTGCTGTTGAGGATATTGAAACCCGATGGCAATGCCCAATTCAGCGCGGGCTTCTAAGATGCGTAGTCCGGTAATCTGAAGCGGTAAATTTTGTTGATAGGCGCTTTCGACCAATTGGTTAAGAATCGGATCGTTGAATCCGGTCCACCACTGGCTAAAATCTGCCGCCTCACTCTTGATTTGAGGATCTTCAGCTTCCAACCATTGCTCAGGCTCAGGAACTGTGGGCTTGACATAATCCGGCCCGACCATGGCACAGCCGCTGAACAGGAATAATAAAACCGTGAAACCCACCACCACTTGAGTAATTCCGAAAATTGGAGTTTGTTCTATATGTGATTTGCTTGATTCTTGCCGAAATACATACCTCGGAAGGCTTACCCTCAATGCTTTCGCTCGCATAACAATAACCTCATAGATAATTTATAGTTTGTCAGATTATATCATCGGTTAGACCGCCGCTTTCTCAAAGCTTACCCGGGAAAAAAAAGCATAAAGTACCGGCACCACAATCAGGGTCAACACTGTAACAAATCCGAGCAATGCGGCCAACGTATCCAATGCGTTAAAATCGTTCACAGATTTGATATTCGTTGCCATCGCGGTTACCTCGTCTGGATTTTTTTGAGAAATTGGCAATTAGAATTAGATTTTGATTTGCTTCACGCAATAGAAATGTATATTTTGGGCAAAAACCTTATATCCATTAATTCAATAAGTTGGTGATTGCAATATTTTTTTCTTAGAACAAACCAATCAAAACCTAAATTGTCTTTCCAGAGGACTAAAGAATTTTAGTCTGCAGACATAAATTGCTTTGCACCTTCCAAGCATGAATTCCCCTCCTTTTTATAAGATGAACTACATTAGTTTGGGAAAGCTAAGATTACAAGTATTTGAAAACAAGCATTCCTACACACGATGGTTTAGTTGCTAAACTATTGAATTAAACACCGCCTCATTTTTGAAAAGATCTGGATTAATCCATTGTTATGGTGGTTTAGTTGAGACCCTTGACCTATGGCTAAATCTTCCAGGTTGTCAAGCGGGCTGATTAAGACGTATTCATTCTTTTTCGAAATTACACGTCAGCAGCAATGAACCGTCTTTTAGTGAGGTCTCTATATTATAAGGCAATTGGTTGAACAGCTTGATCATACCTTCATTGGTGGTCATGGTATAAGCCACCAATCCGGTGAATCCGTTTTCACGGGCCGCTTCGACGAGTTTTTCCAGGAGCACACTGGCGATGCCTTTGCCCTGCCAATCTTTCGACACCGAAAATGCGACTTCCGCCACGGTCCCTTGCTCCAGGGCATACATGCCCAGGCCGATGAGTTTTTCGAAACCGAGTTCTCCGGTAACCGCTACGATTGACAGATTCTTGATATAGTCCACCTGGGCCATGTCCTGCATATCTTCTCTATAGAAACTTCTGCGGATACCGAAAAATCGGGATTTCACATCCTCATCATCCATATTATAAAAATGCTCCTGTATGAGGCGTTCATCAACCGCTTTGGCAGGTCGAAAGGTGACCTGCTGGCCGTCGTATTCTCGAGTTTCTTCGATTCTGGCCGGATAAACCCCGAACAAGGATTCATTCAAGGTTCTGTTTCGGTCGATGAGACCGGATTCCTGAGCCTCGTGAAATAACTCATCACGGAAATCCGGATGGGCCAGGCTGATCATGGCCATGGCTCTTTCCTGGATATTTTTACCGAATAGATTGACCACACCGAACTCGCTGACCACATAGGACACATACCCTTTGGGAATCACGATGGATCCCACATTCGCTTTGGGGATTATGCGGCTGGTTTTGCTGTCTATGCTCCTGGCAGAAATTACAATAATGGATTTTCCGCCGGCAGACATACTGGCACCCATAACGAAGTCAAGCATTCCGGTTACGCCTGAAAAATGATTTTGGGGAAGCGCATCGGCATATACCTGACCGCTTAAATCCATGGTTCTGGCAAAATTAATGGCCACCATGTTGTTGTTTTGAGAAATCACCGCCGGATGGTTGACATAGTCAGAAGGCCTGAATTCAATGGAGACATTGTTGTGCAAGCTTTGATACAAATTATTGCTGCCGATGGCCCCGCTGGCGATAAGTTTTCCTTCGTTCATGCCTTTATAGCGATTGGTGACAACCCCTTTGGATACCAGTTGCATGAGATCATCGTTTAGAATCTCCGTATGGACGCCGAGATCATTTTTGCTGGCCAAGGCTGTGGCAATCGCATTGGATAGCTCTGCCAACCCCAGTTGAACGGTGGCACCGTCATCCACCAGATTGGCGGTAATGTCGGCAATTTCACCGGCAAATTCATAAGCGGGCAAATCATATGCTCTCAGTAATTCTTCTTCCTTTTCGACAATAACATCCACATCCTTCACATGAATGAAGCTGTGCCCTGGAACTCTGGGCATCTTGGGATTCACCTGGGCCACAACGACATCAGCGGTCTGGGCGGCCGCCAGGGTCACATCAACCGATATCCCCAGACTCATCCAGCCATAATCATCCGGCAGAGATACCTGAATCAATGCTACATGTAGTGGAAGCAGCCTCTTCTTGAATAAGTCGGGAACAGCACATAGATTCATGGGAGTGATGAATTTCTTATTGGCTACCAGGCCTTTGGTCTGATCGGAGCCGTGGTAAATGGAGCGCACATGGAATTTATGACCCCGGTATTCATCGGCCATCAATGCCAGCAGGGAGCTTTCCAGACTCAACAGGCGTACAATTTCCACATCCGAAAAATAGCCGGCATTATCCATCAGCGCATTGACCAGATGCTGGGGTTCGCCGCAGGAAGATCCGATAAACACCCGTTGACCCGAACGGATCATGCGAACCGCCTCATCTGCGCTGCGCAGTTTTGAGCGATAAATGCTGTCCAAGGCTTTGTCTTTCATATCAGTTTCAGGTCTTATTTTGTATAATCCTCGATCACCTGGCCCCGCGAGACAAACGAAATTCCCTGGCCGGATTTTGTCCCGATCATGATGGCTTCAATGATGGGCGGATTTACCTTTTTTTCTGATTTCCACGTGACCATAAAATTGGCACCCGATCCACCGCCGATTTCGGCTTCTTTGATGACGTAGCGGGTCGACACCAGCACGTCCAGACGCACCGGTTCACTGACATAGTCCTTCAGCAGTTTGCCATCGGTATCATAAAACTTTACGGAGATCAGGTCGATCGGATATTTGGGGTCGGTGTTGCGAATGCTGAGGGTTGCCGCCAGATTAAAAGGTCTGCCTTTTAATCCGCTGTATATGTGGGAGTAAACCGGCACATATAGCGTCTGGCCTTTGGATAGATCAACACTATTTTCAGCCATAACTGTAGAAGCAAAACCGCAAAATACAATCAAGATCCGAAAAAGATAGTTGATGGTTATTATCATTGTTTTTTTCTTCACGGCAGGAACTCCTTCGATTCCAAAAAGTTATATTTGAGCAACCTATTCCAAGAACTCGATACTTTTGATAACAGCTGCCGCCTTGCCGTCTCCACCGGATCTGGT
>JASFPE010000089.1:0-13960 GCA_050116155.1 Desulfobacterales bacterium | reverse complement strand
CACCGGCAATCCGTTTATCTTCGAGTGCACTGACCACGTCCGCTTCTTTCCAGATTGGTCCCCGGGCCATGTTAATGAGAAAAGCCGAGGGCTTCATTAAATTCAGCAGCCCCGCATTTACAAAATACCGGGTCTCCGGCAGCAGCGGCATGTTGATGGAAACAAAGTCGGCATCTGAAAACAATGTCTTTTCATCAACCCGTTTGGCATTCAATTCAGCCTCTGCTTCGGGATAGTCTATTTGATCATAGTAAAGAATACCCATATTGAAACCATGCCTGCAGATACGGGCGGTTTGCTGACCGATTCTTCCGAATCCCAGCACGCCAAGCATCTTACCGTAAAGCTCGGTTCCAATATATTCATACCGGACCTGCCATTGGCAATCCCTCAAGGCAATATCGGCCAGCCTCATTTTCTTAGCCAGTATCAAAGCCAATCCCACGAAATGTTCGGCCACGCTTTCTTTGTTGGCCATTGGGGTATAAACGACCCGAATCCCACATTTTTTGGCCGCCTCAAGATCGACGGTATCGAGGCCAACACCATGTCTGCCGATGACTTTGAGTTTTGAACTGGATTCGATGATGGCTTTGGAGACCGAACCGTTGGCCCGTATGATGATGGCATCGGCATCAGCGGCCTGACCGATCAAGTCTTCTTCCTCATAAGACGTGGCATAGATCAGATCGCATTTTTCCTCTAAAATTTTAGTCCCTTCGTTGTGAATTGGTTCGTATAACAATACTTTAAACTTCGGTCCCATTTTTCATAATCCCCCAAAACAGATGCTGCCTGCCATCTATAGGCTTGTTGGCGCTATATCAGCAGATTACAGACATACGGCTAAAATTGTTAACAATATAATTGACTATCGTATATAATTTGTCAAGGTTTTTAAAATCTGTATCGTTCACCTGCTTTCCCGGGCCCAAATCAACGACGCTTGCACGGTTCACGCGGCGATTTTTATTGACTTGGGCTATTTTTTGTCATTTATTCACCGCAGTTTTTGATTTCCCGAGGTCCACAGCTTTCTAAAAATTGTTCCAATAAAAAAAAGATAGATTGATAGCCATATAGATTCGGGAGCATATCTTTATGCCGGAACAAATCAGTTTCAGACGAAATATGGGCTTGTTTATGGCGGTAATGATCGGCATTGGCGCCACAATGGGCCCGGGGATTTTCGCCCTGCCGGGCGAACTGGCGCATATGATCGGCCCGCTTGGAATCCTTGTCTATTTGGCGATGGGCTTTTTAACCATATTTACCGCGTTAAATTACAGCGAACTCAGCGCAGCCATACCATTAGCCGGGGGCGGATATTCCTTTACCCATAGAACACTCAACAGACCCGTGGCGTTTTTCACCGGATGGTTCTTCTGGATCGGCAACACGCTGGCCTGTTCGATGTACGCGCTTATCTTTGCCCTGACGATCCGCGCCTACTTTTTGCCGGATGCCAGCATTGCCCTCATCACCCTGATCACCACCCTCGTATTCACTACCATCAACTTCATGGGAATGAAGGAAGCCATTATCGTTATTACCGTAATGAACCTGGTGGAATTAGCGGTTCTGTTCGGAGTTGCTGCGCTCGGTTTCACCGATATTGAGCCGCGCAACTTGGAGCCTTTAGCCCCAATGGGATGGGGCCCATTCGTTCCGGCAATGGCCCTTATCTATATCTCTTATGTCGGTTTCGAACTCATTTCGAATGCGGCCGAAGAGATCATTCAACCGGCCAAAAATATTCCGCGAGCTATTTTGATCACATTGGGAATTAGCACAGCATTCTACGTCTTTGTGGTCGGTGTAATGATGGGCACTATTAATTATACAGAACTTGCCCAGAGCGATATTCCGTTCATCTTCACGGCCGATCGGCTTTTCGGTGCCTGGGGACGTTGGGCCGGAATCATAGCAACGATAATGGCGAGTCTTTCCGCATTCAGTGTGACCCTGGGCGCCAGCGCACGCATTTTATACGCATTGGGGCGCGACAAACATTTTCCCTATTTTTTCGCCAAGTTGCACCCGAGATTCCAAACGCCACACATTGCTCTTTTTATTTGTGCCCTGATTGTGATTATCTTCAGTTCCTCCGGCATCGTGAAATTTGTGGCCTCTTTGAGTGATTTCGGCTACCTGATGGGACTCGGGATCATCAATTACGCGGTGATTCCCCTGCACAAAAAAATGCCGAATTTGAGACGTCCTTTTCAAACCCTATTTTTTCCCTGGATACCTATCCTGGGCGTTATTACGACCTGGATGTTCGTTCCGGCATTAGAATTCAGAAGTTTTATTCTGGGAGGGATACTGACCCTGGTTGGCAGCGCCATATATTTTTTTAATGCCAATAACCGCGCTGAAGTTTCCAAATTGGTCAAATTTTATGCAAAATCATTGAAATCATTTATACATAATTTAAGGAGAATGCATATGCGAGTGCTTATCATAAGCGGACAAAAACAGGGCCAAAATATAGCCGATCGGCTCCTGGCAAAAGATGAGTATCGGATGATGTTTCGCTCGGCGGAACATCAGGTCACCTTCATTGAAGACGACGAGGCGATATGTAAGGAACTTGAACAACGCTACAATTGTCCAATTTACCAGGGAGACGGCACCAAGAAGGAATTACTGAAACAGGTCGGGCTGGATAATATCGATGTTGTCATCGCTGCCTTTGAAGATGAAAGCCGCAATGTCATTGCAGCCCTTCAGTCCAGACAGTTAAAACTTGAAAAAGTCGTCGCCATTGTTCAAAATCACGAATACACCCAGCTCCTTGAGCAGAACAATGTCGTGGTGGTAAACGCTCCCTGGGCGACGGCTGCGATGGTTGAAAATATCATCGACAATCCTGTTTTAGCGCAACTTTTCGAATTTGGAATCGGCGCAGCAAGCCTTTTGGAAGTCAGCGTGCCTGAAAATGCGAAGGTGAATGGAGAACTCATTAAGGATATTGAAATACCAAAAGGATGCTTGATTGCCGCGATAATGAGGAATAACCAATTTGTCGTACCTCGCGGCGCTACCAGGATCCAGGTTGATGATCGCGTAATTTTCATTGGCCCCGCCTCCGCCATAAAAAAAGCATACGATATATTTATGCTCAAAAAATAAGGGCGCCGCTATTAAACGACGCCCCCGATTTAGATTTTCCAAAAACGTATCGCGATAAGGCCGAATAATTTAACCTTTGAGTGAAGCAATCACCGCCCTCATGAAAGCCGGTAGATCATTTGGCGTTCGACTGGTGATTAAATTACCGTCGATCACCACCTCTTCATCAACCCAGTTTCCCCCGGCGTGAATGAGATCGTCTTTGATGGCAAAAAACGAGGTTAGTTTGCGTCCCTGCACAACCTCTGCCGAGGCCAGCATCCAACCGGCATGACAGATAGCGGCCACCACCTTGCCCTGTTCAAAAATACCTTTAACCAGATTTACCATGGACGGATAGCGGCGCATATGATCGGGGGCATATCCGCCGGGAATAACCATACCATCAAAATCGGCCGCCGATACCTGATCCGCACTGGTATCCACCTTGACCGGAAGCCCGGACTTCGCGGTATACTCGTCGGCACTACCGGTACCCACCACAACCACTTCGGCACCCGCCTCTTTGAGCCGGTAATACGGGTACCAGAACTCGAATTCATTGTACATGGTTTCAATCGGAATCGCGACTTTCTTGCCTTCTAGTTCCATAGCTTTAACCTCCTTATTAATTACTAAAATTACAGGTAATCACTTATATTCAATTTGTCCAGAGCTTCATGGGTTCAGGATTAAACAGGTTTCAGGTGTCAGGGCATATGGCTTGGGGCTTGGAGCGTGGAGCACGGGGTTAAAGACGTTTCGAATTCGAAAGCCTTTAATCCTTTACCCCATGCCCTTTGCCCCATGCTCCATGCCTTATATGCTGACACCTGATCCGCCTGCGGCGGAACACCTGACACCATATTTTAAGTCCTTTTGAACCTCTGAACCAGGAACCTATTTCTTAAGTTCTTTTAAGACTGAATCCTCCGTCAACGAGCAGAATCTGGCCGGTGATAAAATTGGCATCATCAGAAGCCATAAACAGAATGGCCTTGGCGATGTCTTCGGGCTCGGCCATGCGTTTAAGGTAGGAACCTTCGATCATGTTTTGTTTGATTTCATCGGGCAAAGGTGCGGTCATTTCGGTCTTGGTATGACCCGGTGCCACCGAATTCACATTAATATGGGGGGCCAGTTCTTTGGCCAAGGTCTTGGTCAAACCGATCACGGCCATTTTGGAAGCACTGTAGTCCATGACGCCTTCACGTCCGCAGTGATCGATACCCCGGATTGACGAGATATTGACGATTTTTCCGGATTTCTGGTCCAACATATGTTTTGCCACAACCTGGCAACACAAAAACATGCCAATCAGGTTGACCCTCAAAGTGCTCTCCCAATCCTCCACCGTTTTTTCAAAAAAGGGCCTGGGGATGACGACTCCAGCATTGTTTACCAGAATATCAATTCTTCCAAAGGTTTGAACAAACTCATTCACCACATTCTCGATCTGGTCTTTTTGGGTGATATCACCGATAAAGGTCTTGATTTCAAGACCCTTTTGCCCGGCTTTGGTCGCAATTTCATTTAGTCCATCTTCTCGCAGGTCAACAATCCCAACGCTGGCGCCTTCGGCCGCAAACAGAAAGGCCGTCGTCGCTCCGATACCTCTTGCTCCCCCAGTAATTAGTGCAGTCTTTTCTTTAAGCCTCATAACTGATCCCCCGTATCAATTCCAAATTAGTTTTGTGTTTTTAAAGGTTTCAGGTGTCGGGTGTCAGGTGTCAGGCTAAATAATTTAAGAATTGCGAATTTAGGAATTTAGAAATTAAAGAAATGATAATTAAAGACCGATTTAGTCCTTTCCGTTATTTCCTGAATTCCTCAATTCTTCAATCCCAAAATCCACTGTCGTCTGACTTCTGTCATCTGTTTTCTGAAACCCGACACCCGACACCTGAAACCTTATTTATCTAACCCTGTATTTCGCTCATATCTTTTCGTATTTTTTCTTCAATAAAATTCAAATGATCAACGACCTTTTGTTTGGCCAGCTTTGATTTTTTTCTAGCGATGGCATCGATTATTTCATGGTGGTGCTGCCAGAGGACATCGAGTCTTTCGGAGCTGGGCATGGACTTCGTAAATTTGAAAAAGAGACTGAAATTGACCTTCAATGCGTCCATAATATGTATGGCAATGATATTGTGAGTCGCTTTGGCAATCGATAGGTGCAGTTCCAGATCCAGCTCTTCCCATTGTTTATCCTTGGAAACGACTTTTTTCATTTTATCTAAAATTTCTTGCATATCTTCCAGTTCATCGGCCGTTGCCTCCAGGGCAGCTTTTTCAGCGCACCAGCCTTCAACCAGTTTTCGAATTTCAAGGAAATCAAATATGCGTTCCACCTCTTTTTCGATGATGACGGTTAAAGGTGGTTTTAATAATCCTTCGAGAGATGAGAGAATAAAGCTGCCCTCACCCTGGCGGACTTCGATCAACCCCATGACCTCCGCCCGATTCAGTGCCTCCCTGATAGACTGTCGGCTGATTCCAATTTCAGAGGACAATTCCCTTTCAGAAGGAATTTTATCACCGGGTTTCAGCTGACCATTGCTAATCAGGGAAACAATTTGTTTGTAAACCTCATCGGATATCTTGCTCGTTTTAATCGGAGCGAATAATCCCTTTTCAACATTGCTTTTTGCCAAAATGGTACCTCCCGTTCGAACTGAATTGAGCTATTGCTCAATTCGGATTCAGCCTTTCATGGCCCCTGCTCCCCAGCCGGCAATCAAATAGCGCTGAACGAATATAAAAAAAATAAGGACCGGCACGGTGATCAACATACTGCCGGACATAATCATGCCCCAGTCGATCACGGTGGCGTTATAGAGATCCGCGATACCCACCGACAGGGTCTTAAGCTCATCGGATGTGATCAAAATTCTTACAAAAATATAGTCGTTCCAGGCCAAAATAAACGTAAAAATGCTGGTTGCGATGATTCCCGGAAATGCCAGCGGTAAGATCACATAAACAACCGCCTGGATTCTTTTGGCCCCATCAACCAGCGCGGCTTGCTCCAGTGCCAGGGGGATGCTCTGAAAAAAAGCTCGCAGTAGCCACAGGCTGAAGGGCAGACAGAATGCGGTATAGGCCATTATTAAGGCAATGTGAGTATTGGCCAGTCCCAATTTTTTGATCAATACGTAAAATGGAATGACAATCATAATCGGGGCAAACATATAGGTGAATAGGATGAGGCTTGCGATTTTTTCACGGCCATAAAATTTGAAGCGGGTCAGACTATACGCTCCGGCGGATCCAATGGTGATGGTGAGCAAAACCGTACAGAGCGAAACAAACACACTGTTTTTAAAATAGATCAGAAAGCGAGTCTGCTCAAAAAGCCTATCGAAGTTGGCTAAAGTAAAGTCTATGGGAAAAAAATTCGGGGGTGAAATAAATATTTCCTGCAAGGGCTTAAAGGAGGTGGAAATCATCCAGAAAAAGGGAAACGCCGTCGCAATGGTCAAAATTGCGGCGCTCCCATAAATAATTTGCCCCCGATATGAATAGAACTTGGTTTTAGGCTTCAAATTTCTTCTTCCCTTCTGAACATCTTAAAGTAAATTGCGGTGGACACGATTAAAATGATGAACATGATAACTGCAAGCGTCGATCCCAGCCCGGCCTGATAATACATAAATGTCCTCATATAGGCATATACGGGCAATGTGCGGATGTATTTATCGGCACCACCTCCCTGGGTGAGCAGCCAGACCGTATCAAATTTTGTAAACATCCATATACTCCTCAAAAGGATCACCACAAAAAGTACATTTTGCAATTGCGGAAGGGTTACATGGAAAAACCGCCGGATCGGACCGGCCCCATCCACCTGTGCGGCCTCATACAATGTTGGTGGAATGGTTTGCATCCGGGCAAGAACACTCAAGACCACAAACGGGAAAAATTCCCACACGCTGATGATAATCAAAGACGTCATTATGTGATCTTTGCCCATCCACGAAACCGGATTTTCGACAAGGCCAAGGGAGAGCATCAGATAATTCACCAGCCCGAATTGGTCGTTAAGAAGCCATTTCCAGAGAATAATGGCCACCACGGTGGGAATCACATAGGGGAAAAGAATGACCCCGCGTACAAAATTTCTGCCCCGAAAGGCCTCGTTGACGATCAGTGCGGCAATTATCCCGAAGACGATTTGAAGAACAATGGTGCTGACCGAGTAAACGGTTCCGTACCAGACACTCATCCAAAATTCTGAATCTTTCATCAAATAGACATAATTGGCAATGCCTACAAATCGCTGATCCGGAAAAAACGAGTGTTTTTTAAACAGGCTCAGCCAGACTCCGTACAATACGGGATAAACAAGCAAAGAACAGATCAGGATAATCGCCGGGGCAATCAACAGCATCCCTGTTTTTTGAGAACTGAGTTTCACCAAACTATCCTAACCCGGGCAAGCCGGAACCAACCAGGTTTTCTCCGCCCAATCTATTAGAAGCTTGAATGAAGTTTGCTGGAATGGTGGAATACTGGAATATTGGAATTTTGGGTTAACAATCGGAATGGGTCTATTGTTTAATTAAAATGAGATGCAATCCGATCAAGAAAAACTCATTCATCCATTATAGCGCTAAAGCTTCACTTCGTGCCCATCATTCCAATATTCCAATACGATGAATCTGCCACAAAATGCACAAACATAGCTATTAAGGAATTATTGAGCAAAAAGGCTGGGGATTTTCTTGAGTCCCCAGCCTTTATGCAGTCTACCACTTGGCGTAACCCTTATCTTTGATGAGTTCTTCGGCTCTCTTCTGGGCCTTGGCTGCGGCTTTTTCCGGAGGAACGTCTTCTATGATCACCTCCATCACCATATCTTTTAAAATAGCGGAACCCAGAATTTCCATCAGATAGGGCTTGGTGGACATGTCAGCCCAATCGATCACAAGGGTCGGTTTGACGAGATCGTTGTCCAGATAGTATTCCTGTACATCGAGCCATCCCTTCCATCTTTTAATCATGGGGGTTGCGCTGTATGCCGCACTCTGTCTCAGAGATTTGGTAATGGGGAAGAAATGAATCGGTACCGTTTGGATGTATTCCAGATAGTTTTCGTCCTGATAAAAGAATTTTAAAAATTCTTTGGCTTCGTTGGGGTATTTGCATCCCTTAAAAAGCATCCAGGGCTCTTGATCAACCTGGGCTGCGGGTTTGGTTCCGCTGGGTCCGTGGGGCTTAATCCAAACGTCAAAATAGTCGGTGCTTCTCATATTTTCAGGTGCGTACTTCTCAATCAATGATGCCCCTCTTCCGTAACCCTGGTACATCATGGCTGCTTTTTGACCGTACATGTTGGCAAAAGTTTCCAGGTAACCGTGTCCTTCCCAGCCGGGTGGCATGTATTTATTGAGCTCCTTCAGGAAGTTCAGGGTTTGAATCATCGACTTGTCGGTGAAGTGTGGGCGATTTTTTTCATCGAACAGGATGCCCCCGTTGGCTTTTGTCAACTCACCCATGAGAATGTTGATAAAGAGATTAATACCGGGAATGGTTAAGCCATATATATCGGTCTTGCCATCACCATTGGTATCCATGGTCAACTCTTTGGCATTATGGAGAAGATCATCCCAGGTTTTGGGATTCTTCAGCCCTTTCTTGCTGGCCAGATCCTTGCGGTAGACCAGAAGCGAGGTGCCGGCAGCGTGAACGAGGCCGTAATAATGGTCACCGAATTTGCCGACCATTTTTATCTGATCCCAGATGTTATCTTCGCCAATGGCCTTAACCACGTCATCTAAAGGCAAAAGCAACCCTTTCTCCTGAAGGGCTGCACAGGTAATCGGCTGGCCATGGGAAAGCTCCGGGGGAGAACCTGCCGCCAGGGCGGCCATAATCTTGCCTTCAAGATCTCCCCAGGCAAGCGCCTCGGCTTCCACTTTGATATCCGGATGCTTGGCCTCAAACCGGGCGACGATGTTGGCAATTGCTTCCCGTGATGCCGGGTTTGTTTCGGTATGCCAGACGTGAATCACTTTTTCTGCTGCCAGGGCCGTACCGCCTAAGATCATTGAAATCAGACATACGAAAGCAACGACCAGAATTAATTTCTTTTGAGTCTTCATCATCTTGCCTCCTTTCCTTTCTCAGGCGACTGTTTTCGCCTGATCGTTTTGCTCCCCCGGGTGAGATCTCGGGTGAGTCGATGGATAAGAAACAAATAAATCGTTGATCTTATGTTTAACCTTAGTTGTTATCACCTCCCTTTTTTTGCAGAGATTCAAAGGTTCAGGGCTTTTCGATTTCGGATTGCGGATTTCGGATTTCGGATTGAAAATCATAATAATTTAGAAATCGCGAATTTAGGAATTTAGGAATTAAAAGAATATATCAAATTCTCTTTCTTCAATTCTTAAATCCCTGAATTCCTCAATTCCTGAATTTCTGACACTTGCTCCGCCTGCGGCGGAACACCTGAAACCTATTTATTCCTGGACCCCTGAACCTATAAAGAACCTATATTTTAAATGCCACTTCCTCGGCTTCGAAAACTGCCTCCACCACCTCACGGGGTTCTACGGCATCACCGATGAGATATAGCTCCGAAACTTTTCCTTTAAGACTTCGGTAAATGCCGTCATTGGGAGTCGAACCCAATGCCAGAACAATGGTATCGAATCCATTGAGTCTTCTCTCCCCGGAAGCATCTTCCACAATGGCATAATCTTTTCCGAGTTCAAGCACCCGGGTAGACGTAAGAACGGTTACCCCCTTTTCCTTAAGCCTTTGCCCAAGATAGTGCTGCATATGCGTCACCAGATCCGCTGCAATAATTTCCAGCATCTCAACCAGTGTAACTTCTTTGCCCCGATCGGAAAGGAAATCGGCTGTTTCGGCCCCCGAACCTCCACCGCCGACCACCAGAATCTTTTGTCCAATTTCGGTTCCGTCAGAAAGGACGTCATCCACGGAAAGGGCATTGCTTTCTTCAACACCCTTCCAATTTGGGAGTTCTGGCAAAGCGCCGGTTGCAACAATGACCGCATCCGGCTTTTCCTGAGCCAGCATATCCTCGGTGAATTCTTTACCCATCTCAAAGTTTACCCCCAGAGCCTTTGCTCTGCGTTCAAGGTAATCGAGGAATTCATTGTATACGGCCTTTTTCGGAGGATGGGCCCCGAGTCTCATTCTTCCCCCCGTCCGGGTGTCTTTTTCAAAAATTTTCACCTGATGGCCTCGTAAGGCGGCCACTTCGGCTGCCTTGAGTCCTCCAGGCCCGGCGCCGATGACCCACACCTGCTTGGCATGATCTGCTTTTGAAAACCGAAATTGCCTCTCATAACCTGTCTCAGGATTGACCGTGCATCGAACCGAATCTATTCTCAGGGTTTGAATGCACTTGTTACAGGAGACGCACGGTATGATTTCATCAAATCGCCCCTCCCTGGCTTTGTTCGGCATGTGAGGATCCGCGATCGAAGCCCGCCCCATGGAGACCAGATCAGCCTTCTGCTCCGCGATTATTTGATCTGCCATGCTCGGATCTCTGATCCTGCCCACCGCAATTACGGGCAGGTCTACTACTGATTTGATGGCCTCCGCCAGATGGATGAAAACTCCTTCTTCGACATAGTAAGGGGGATGGTTGAGATAACCCGATGCCGCATTACAGGCGGATATATGCAGCGCATTTGCACCTTCTTTTTCTAAAATCTTGGCAATCTGTTTGGTCTCCTCTATGTCTAAGCCTCCCTCAACATACTCGTCACCACTTAATCTGCAAATGATGGGAAAATCAGAACCAACCCGACTGCGCACTGATTTCAGAACCTCCACAGGAAATCGGGCTCTGCCTGAAATATCTCCCCCGTACCGGTCCGTTCTCTGGTTGGAAAAAGGAGAAAGGAAGGCGCACAAAAGATACCCGTGCGCCATATGAATCTCGACACCATCAGCCCCTGCATTTTTAACCCGCTCTCCTGCCGCGGTATATGTTTCGACGAGTTCTTCGATTTCACTCGCGGTGAGTTCCTGTGGTGTTTCCATGATTGGCATTACGGGAATAGGGGAAGGACCGACGATGGGAGACCCCGTCACTTTAGAGAAAGTCTGTCGACCGGCATGATTAATTTGGATCACAATTTTTCCACCGGCATCATGGACAGCATCAACCAGCTTCTTGATATGTGAAGCATGCTCATCGGTGCTGATCATCAGCATCCTCGGACTCGCTTTACCCTGTGGAAGGATACCGGTATGCTCCACATTAACATAACCAAAGCCACCAATTGCCCGTTCGACATAATAATCGATTAGACGTTGCGTCACGAAACCTTCGGTTGAAGCGTAATTTGTCGCCATGGGGGGCATCACAATACGATTTTCCATTTTTAGCGTATTGATTGAAAAGGGGCTAAAAAGGTTTTCTAAGGCCATTTTTCACCTCCAGACATACAGAGTTCAGGCGCTCGGTGCAGCCAGATCAAAAACTTCTGCCTATCGATTTCAGGATTTTCTAGTTTAGGGGTTAAAACAGTTGGTAGCAGAAAAGTGTTGGTCCAGTGGTCTGACCATTCGACCATGCGCTAACATGTCGAATTTGCTTTGTCAAGCATATTTTACTGGGGGTTAATGCCTGAATTTTGCACTAGGATTCAGGTATTAATAATAACATCCTATCCACAATCTGATATCGATTTCACACCCCTTAAAAATCCCTTGACATCTCAGTTAAAAAACTCGATTAAATTGTTAACAAGATTTTTAAACATTATTTGTAATTTGGGATTTAACCAAAAGAGGGGAGGATGAAATGGCAATTCCAAATGAATTTTATATTTCCACCCGAATTGTTTACGGCAGGGAATCTGCTGCCCGGATCGGTGAAATCGCCGGGGGTTTAAACTTAAAAAACATACAATTGGTTACCGACAGGGGTGTTGCCAGCTCCGGAACACTGGATTTTCTTCTCAAGCCCCTGAAAGACGCCGGTATCAATTCGATTATCTTTGATGATGTAGCCTATAATCCCACGGTACAAACTGTGGACAAGGCTGCCGAACAATTCAGAAATGAAAATTGTGATGGCGTCATTGCGGTGGGCGGCGGCAGTCCCATCGATGCCGGCAAATGCGTCGGGGTATTGGCCACCAATCCTGGTTCGGCCAACGATTATTTGGGCGTAGACATGGTCAAAAACCCGGCGGTGCCGGTCATATGTGTGCCGACCACAGCCGGCACAGCGGCCGAAATAACGGATGTCGCCGTGTTAAACGATCCCGATAAGAAACTGAAGGCCGGAATGCGCAGCCCGCATGTGGCAGCTTCTGCGGCCCTGCTGGACCCGATGCTCACGCTGACGCTGCCCCTGGAGCCGACGCGGGATTCCGGCCTTGATGCGTTGACCCATGCCATCGAATCCTATATTAGCGTCAACTCATGGCGGGTAACCGATGCCTTGAATCTCCAGGCAATTGAATTGATCGGTCGCTACCTCCGCACCGCTGTCCACAATGGCAACGATATTGAAGCACGGGATGGGATGCTGACAGCCAGTTTATTGGCCGGCATGGGATTTCATCACACAAAACTATGCCTGGTACATGCCATTACCCTACCCTTCGGAGGTATCCACAACATACCCCATGGGGTCAGCAATGCGATTGTGTTGCCCCATGCCATGAAGTTTATGCTGCCCGGAGCCATTTCCAAATATGTGGATATCGCCGTTGCCTTAGGAGAAGATGTGTCAGGAATGTCGGAGCGTGCAGCCGCAGAAAAGGCGGTTGAAGCGGTCGAACAGCTATCGCGGGATGTAAACCTGCCCGAAGGCTTGTCCCTTTACGGAATCAAAGAAGAGGAGCTGCCGGAATTATCCAAATCCATTGCCGAAAACTTCATGGTGCCGCTTTCACCACGAATTGCCAAAGCCGATGATATATTGGCAATATGCAAGGAGGCGCTATAAATATTCAATTTGCCGGAGGAGGCTAACATCGCTTTGCTTAAGGTTAGAGGCTATTAAGCAAGGAGTAGAGCGCAGAAAGTAATAACATCAAATTGGAGAAGTAGATCATGGCAAAATACAAGGTCGTAGTTGTTAGCCTGGGTTATGAAACCTATGACTATGAACGTGAGATTTTAGAACCTATTGATGCAAAAATAATACTGTCACCGAAAGACTGCACCAAGGAAGAAGAAGTCATTGAGGTCGCCAGGGATGCGGATGCCATTTTTGTTCGAGAGACCCCAATCAGCGCCAAGGTTCTTGAATCCTTTGAACGCTGTAAGATTGTCTCCCGTTATGGTGTCGGCCTCGACAATATTGATCTGGATGCAGCCAAGAAATTGCGAATTTACGTCAGCAATGTACCTGAATACGGTACGGAGGACGTGTCCGATCATGCCATGGCATTACTGCTCGGCTGCATTCGTACAGTTTTGGTTCGGGATAAAAATCTGCGAAAGGGAATCTTCGAGTCCGACGTCTGCGACGACATCTACCGCACCACCGGAAAAAACCTGGGAATCATCGGATACGGCAAAATTGCAAGAGCGTTTCATCGCAAATGGAAGGGGTTTCTACCGGACCGAGTGCTGGTTTATGACCCCTTTGTTGCCGACGACGTTATCCAAGAAAACGATGCCGAGAAAGTCGACCTGGATATACTGCTGAGCGAATCGGATTTCATATCGCTCCATACCCCTTTGACTCCGGAGACCCGGCACTTTATCAATACGGCGGCTTTCAAAAAAATGAAGCAAACAGCCATTTTGGTTAACACTTCTCGCGGCGGTGCCATCGACACCGACGCACTGGTCAACGCGCTTCAGGAAGGCCAGATTTTGCGGGCCGGACTGGATG
>JASFPE010000088.1:0-14014 GCA_050116155.1 Desulfobacterales bacterium | reverse complement strand
CTATGAAAACCTCGAGCAATTTCTCACCGATATGGCATTAGAGCCGCCCAACACCAGCATGGAGGACTCACTCTTTGACGAATCGGCGCCAGAAGATCGACTGATCCTATCCACGGTCCATTCCGCCAAAGGATTGGAATGGCAAACTGTTTTTGTGATCTGGGCGCTTGACGGAAGATTTCCATCCATTCATTCGTTTTATAAAGAAGAGGAGCTTGAGGAAGAGTTAAGACTGATGTATGTCGCCGCAACCCGGGCCAAAGAAAACCTTTACTTCACTTATCCGAACCAGGCATATGACAGAAGCTCGGGAATCGTTTTGAGCCGCCCGTCCCGTTTTCTGGATCTGATTCCGGATCACATTCTTGAGAGGCAGTGGATTTAGATCACCTTCAATTTTCCGTCTTAGACTTACTCTCTAAAGAAACCCCACCAAACAAAAATGCCCAATGCGATCGAGAGTACAATCGATATCAAATAGCCGGACCAGTTAAATGGTTTGGCGGCAAAGCCCAGTTTGTCCACATCGCCGATTTTCTTGTTACACATATGACACCGCTTTGCTGTCAGCTCTACATAAACATAACAGTACGGGCATTTTTTAGTCATGTGGGCTTTTTTGCTACTCGATTTGCTCTTATCAGACATATGTTCGGCTCCCTGTGCATCTCTATGGGTTCAGCGTTCAAGGTTCAAAGGTTCAGGGTTTTTCGAATGCAGAAAACAGAATGCGGAAAACGCAAAAGTCAAGTTGCGCGTTACGGATCCCGTGTTTCGCGTTCAAATAAATTCGATATCATCAGATGTTCACGCGTAACGCGAAACACGCAACGCGCAACCCTGACACATAAAACCGACTTGCTCGCGTAACCATAGTTATTGTAATTAAGGGCTTTTAATATTCAATTCGGACTAGCTTTCTTGATTAAACTTCTCCTCGATGATGATGTCTGCTTTGCTTCTGATGTCCGATAACCACGCTTCAAAGGTCCGTAATTTCTTTTGTTGTAACAAGCCTTGTTTTAATTTCGCTTTTTCGGCTTCGAATCCATCTGGACTCGGTTTATTGCGTCCTTTAAATTGGACGACATAATACCCTTTTTGCCCTTTAATGGCTTCAGTCGGCAGTTTTTCTTCTTCTGAAAGTGCAAATGCCGTCCGGCTGATTTCGGGCTCATATCCGATATCCGGTATCGAATCATTGCGTTTGAAAAACGCAGTGTGCTTTGGCGTCAACCCGAACTTTTTGGCGGCATCCTCAAATGTGAGCCCGTTTTTCACATCGGCCAGCAAAGTCTTGGCTTCCTCCCGAGCCAGTTCATCCTGCTCCCTTTCAACCCATGCCCGCTTAACTTTTTCTTTGACCGCATCAAATTCAGGTATTTGACTTGGAATTTTCTGTGTTACCTGGAGCAGGTAATAACCATCTCCAAAATCCTGGATATCACTGATTTCATTTTCCGGAAGGCCAAAGGCGAAAGTTGCGAACTGGTCGCGATTGGTGATGCCTTTTTGCGGCCCTTTGCGTGTAAAAAAATCCGTTTCCAAAACCTCCACATTGCGCTGCTCGGCAATGGTATCCAGCGTGTCGCCTTCATAGGATTCATCATAGGCTGTCTCGGCATCCTCATAGGCAAGCGCTCTTGAGTAATCATCTTGCAATTTTGTTTGGATCTCGCCTTTGGCTTCATCATAGGATTTGGTGCGAGCCGCATTGACCGCTTCAACTTTGATAATATGCCAGCCGAAGCGTGTGCGCACCGGTTCGCTAATTTCCCCGGCACTCATCGAAAAGGCTTTATCGGAAAAGGGTTTCACCATGGATTCTTTGCTAAATGTCCCCAGATAACCGCCTTTATCCCTGGTGGGTCCCTCGGAGTGTTTTTTGGCGAGTTCGGCAAAATCTTGGCCTTCCCTGGCCATTTTGAGGATATCTTCGATTTGCGCTTTGGCCGCGGCAACCCTATCCGCATCGGCATCCTGAGCCACTTTTATTAAAATATGCCGGGCTTCAACCGTTTTGGGGGATTTAAAATTTTCAATGTTGGTCTCATAATAGTCCCGAAGTTCATCTTCAGCCAACTTAACCTGGGAAAGGTATGCCTCAGGCTTAAATGCCAGATAACGCACCTTTATTTGGGGCTCGGTTTTATAGGGTTCTTTATTTTGTTCAAAAAATTCTGTCAGCGCTTCATCCGTAGGATCGAGTTCGGAATATCGTTTGGGATCAACGACCACATAATCCAGACTGACAGTCGAATGGGTCCAACGATACCATTCCCGCAGTTCGTCATCCGAAACTTTGACGGTATCGGTAATCAGAAACCGCAATTTTTCCGCAAGCAGTGAATCTCTTTGGATATCCTCAAAGGACTCCGGTGTTAAATTGAGTTGTTCGAGCAGCTTTCGATATCGACGGACATCAAACACACCGGAAGTTTGAAAGGCCTCGTAGCTGCGGATCGATTGGGCCAGTTCTTCATCTGTTACGCGCAAATTCAGCTTCTCGGCAGCTTGCAGCATCAATACGTTATCAACAAGCTGATCCAGGGCCCGTTTTCTCAATTGAAGTGTTTTCAGCAGCTCATCGGTTAGATTATTGCCGAATGTCCGGCGAACTTGCTCGAGAAGATTATTATAGGTCGTACGGTATTGGTCGACGGTGATCCAATCACCATTGACCTTTGCAATTCTGCTTAACCGTTGGGACGTCCAACTGCCGACGCCCCAGAATACAAACACAACCACAATTGCGCCCAAGATCACTTTGATAATCCAGGTTCCCGCATGTTTGCGCATTAAACTAAGCATTTGATCTCCTTTATGTCGTGATGCCGATGAGCATCAGAATTCTTATTCAGCTGAATTTATTCGAAGCGCTATCCGATAATCGTCAGCGGTTTTTCATTTCGATCGATTTTGGTTCCGACCGTGCTGGAGCAATAGGAACACAGGTATTCGTATTTATCTCCATCCGGTAAAACCAACAATAGACGTTTGCGCACCGGCACCGCCTGCTTGCATTTCGGACAGTAAAGCTGGGTGGCATCAAAATCGCGATAGGATTCTGTCCGGTCTGGTGGTGATTGAAACATATTTGACGGATCGACAAACCGTTTGTTATCCATTTTTAGCCTGGCTAACTTTACCTGTGAGTTTCAATGATTAGAAATAACCAATAATTTATTGATTATCAAACCTGTATTATCCTTAAGCAATTAATAGTATTTATAACACCGCCGTTTGTCAATATCTTCCAAATTACGCTCGGCGGTTTACGTCCGCTTTAGATCCTTAAAAGTTATTTTTGTGCATTTTGTCGCAAGAAAATTAAATGGGTAAATTTACACCATTTTGAGTTAATTGAATATTGTCGATTGAAGATTGAATATACAATTTTCAATATTCAATTAACTAGGTTCCGCTTAATACGCCATATTTGTGGCGGACTTATTCGGATTAGGCTTTATGGTTTAAGTTTGTTATTGACACCTCCTGCGCATTTTGTTACTTGCTGCGGAGTTGTTTGGGGCTGTAGCTCAGCTGGGAGAGCGCATGACTGGCAGTCATGAGGTCAGGGGTTCGATCCCCCTCAGCTCCACCAATCTCAAAAGACAAGGTTAGCCAAAGGCTAACCTTTTTTTCTATGGCAATGGTTAACCGGCAGGGAGCTTTTGGTCCGAATTGGCCGCCGATCCCCATATTGCTTGACATCCCTTGGCTATTGGCTTAAAAATCGAGATCTAATTTATCGGGATTGACGCAACTCTTGAGCAAACGAACAAACGAGCGATCAAGCCATGCTTACCAAGCGCCGTATCATATACGTCGTTTTCGGATTTATGGCAATATCCACGGGTATTGTGGTGGTCGTATATTGGCTTTATCAGGCAAAACCAGTTCCAGCGACGGGGCGGGATCGCCCTGCCCTACCGACTGATACCCGGCAACAACAAACATCGGTGGCGCACCTTTATTTTGCAGACAAAGACAGTTTATTTTTGATCGCCGAACGACGCGTCCTCCACCACGCGGAGGGTCCGATAAATCTTAGCCGTAAAATAGTCGAAGCCCTTATAAATGGTCCTTCCGGGGGATATATGCGCACCATCCCTCCAGACACCATCTTAAGAGCAGTCTATATCACCCAAGAAGGTATCTGCTATGTGGATGTTTCGGCAGAGATTAAAGAACATCACCCGGGAGGCGTCCAATCCGAGTTGCTGACATTGTATTCACTGGTTAATTCATTAATTTTAAACATACCGGAAATTAAGGCCGTAAAAATTCTGATTGACGGGAACGAAGCGATGACCCTGGCGGGCCACATCGACATACAGGATCCGATCAAGGCCAACATGCTGCTAATCCGATGAAGAAAAAACGAAAAATCAACAATGTGCGCAATATCGGTATCATCGCGCATATTGATGCCGGCAAGACCACTGTTACCGAACGCATCTTGTATTACACCGGCCGTTCTCATAAAATCGGCGAAGTTCATGATGGCGAGGCCGTCATGGATTGGATGCATGATGAACAGGAACGGGGGATCACGATTACGTCGGCAGTGACCACCTGCGATTGGGAAAATACGGAAATCCATATCATCGATACTCCCGGCCACGTAGATTTTACCATTGAAGTGGAGCGGTCCTTGCGAGTACTGGACGGTGCCATCGGCGTGTTTAGTGCCGTCGAAGGTGTGGAGCCCCAATCCGAAACCGTATGGCGCCAGGCAGATAAATACGGGGTACCCAAAATTGCCTTCATCAATAAATTGGACCGTATTGGTGCTGACTTTTTTGCAACGGTGGATATGATCAAACAAAAGCTGGCAGCTGTTCCGTTAATTTTGCAAATACCGACAGGCCTGGAAGATGATTTTGGTGCCATCATTGATTTGATTCATATGCAACAGATCGCCTGGGATGAGGACACCCTCGGCGCTGAATTCGACACCCAGGATATTCCAGCAGACTTGATGGAAACTGCCGAAGAATACCGTGAAAAATTAATAGAAACCGTGGCGGAACACGACGACGATCTCATGGAAGCCTATCTGGCGGAGGCACCCATTGAGAACGAAAGCCTGTTGGCTGCCATTCGCAGAGCAACCATCAATCTCAAGTTGGTACCGGTATTATGTGGATCGGCACTGAAAAACAAAGGCATCCAACCGCTGCTTCATGCCATCGTCCAATTTCTTCCCAGTCCGGTGGATATTCCGCCCATTGAAGGCATAAATCCGGATACGGGGCAATTGGTGCAATGCCATGCCAGGGAATCTGATCCACTGGCTGCACTCATTTTTAAAGTCTCCATGATGGAAGGACGCAAACTGTCCTTTGTTCGGATTTATAGCGGTAGGATGACGGTCGGCACAGAGGTTTACAATCCGCTGCGCAAGAAAAAAGAAAAGCTGTCTCGAATTTTAGCCATGCATGCCAACAAACGCGAACGCATCGAAACAGTATCAGCCGGAAGCATTGTCGGTGTGGTCGGGCTGAAAGATTCTTCAACCGGCGAAACGCTATGTGCAACCGATCGCCCGGTTTTACTCGAGCAAATTGACTTTTATGAACCGGTTATATCTGTGGCGGTCGAACCCAAAACCCATTCCGACCAGGAAAAGCTGGAAGAAGTCTTGCAAAAATTCACGATTGAAGATCCGACGCTGAGGGTTCGCCAAGATGAGGATACCGGTCAAACCATTTTATCGGGGATGGGGGAGCTTCATCTGGAAATCATTATCAGCCGAATGCAGCGTGAATTCAAAACCAATGTCAATGTCGGCAAGCCACAGGTGGTTTATCGCGAAACCATTGAGAAACAGGCCGCTGCATCGGCCGTATTTGACAGGGAAGTGGCCGGTCAGCGACATTTCGCTGAAGTATGCCTGGCCGTCGCCCCGCTGCCCCGGGGCGGTGGTAAACGATTTGAGTCACAGATTAGCGAGCAAGCCCTGGCGCCGGAATTTGTTTCCGTTATTGAAGAAGGGGTTATGGAATCACTGGAAAGCGGCTCTCTGATGGGGTATCCGGTGGTGGATGTGGAAGTCACCCTGACTGATGTGACCTTTAAAGATTCGCTCAGCACCGAATTGGCTTTTAAGGTCAGTGCATCCATGGCCTGCAAGGAAGCACTGACAAAAGGCGAGTCGTTTCTGCTCGAGCCCATTATGGATGCCGAAATTCATGTCCCGGAGACATTTGTCGGTGAGGTGATCGGCGATTTGAACGCGCGCAACGGTAAAATTGAATCTATCGACCACGAAAAAGGGACCCAGCTAATCAAGGCCACCGTACCACTTTCGGCCATGTTCGGTTATTCAACTGCTTTGCGCTCTGCAACCCAGGGCAGAGGAACCTTCACCATGCAATTCTCACATTTTGACCGTAGTTGATCCCATCCATTTATTTCTTTTTCTTTTCTTTAGCCTTGTTTAATTTGGCCAGCAGGTTTTGAATTTCTTTACGACGATCGGCGTCATCGGTATATTTTAAGGCGCGCTCAAGATGAATGGCAGCCGCTTTGAGGTCTCTGTCCTGTAGATAAAACAGGCCCAAATAATAATAGGCGTCTGCCATGTTGCCCTGCTTTCCGAGACTGTGCCCTAAAAAATAATAGCCCTGCTTGTAGTTGGGGAATTTTTTAACCAGGGCATGAAAATGATCCGATGCCTGCTTGAGCTGCCCCAATTCCATCTGGGTTCTGCCCAGAAACAACCTGCAATCCGCATCATCGGGTTTCATGCTGAAGACACTTTCCAAAATCGGGAGGGCTTTCTGATACTGACCATCGAGAAAGTAGATCCGGCCAAGATCATTGAGGATATATGGGTCAAAGGCCCGCTTCTCAAGGGCGATTTTAATCTGGTCGATGGCCTCATCGCGACGACCGACCCGCGCCAGGATGAGTCCATATCTGTAATGCACCAGGGGCTCATCAGGATGGGCTGACACAGCTGCCCTTAAATCGGCCAAAACGGTATCCTCATCACCATAGCGCGTTAGCATCAAGGTGTGAACGCGTTCAAACTCCATGCTCTTGACTCTGGTGTGTGATTTGAAATCCTTGCCCTGACCGGCAATCCAGGAATCGATATAGGCTATCCGGTCCTCCACTGCCGGGTGAGTACTTAAATAGGTGGGCAGTACATCTGATCCATACCATTGCTTGCTGCGGATTTTTTTCAAAACCTCAAGCAACCCCTCTGCGTTGTAACCGGCTTTGGTGAGATAAACGAGTCCCAGCTGATCGGCCTGGACTTCGTCTCCGCGACTATAAGCCAGCGAAGCGCTTTGTCCGGCAGCTGCGGATCCCATGGTAACGGCTTGCCCGGCTTCGCCGCCTGCGGTGGCACCGAGCAGAATCCCGGCGGCCATACCGGCCAGGGTGGCCATATTAATTTTTTTCGAACGTTCAATTTTTTGAGAAATATGACGACAATAAACATGTGCAATTTCATGGGCCAGTATTCCGGCAAGCTCATCCTCGTTTTCCATGGCCAACAGCAGACCGCTATTGACAAAGATGTAACCCGCCGGCGTGGCAAAGGCATTATAAGAGTCTGTTTTGACAACATAAAAATGATATTGAAACAGTTTCTCCGGTAAATAAGCAACCAGTTTATTGCCCAGGGTATTGATGTATTCCACCACAACAGGATCGTCGACCATGGGATAGTACCTCAGTATCGTAGCCATCACCTCGCGGGACAGGTCCTCTTCTTCTTTCACGGTCAAACCTGAGGCCAAACGGTCGGAAAATACCCCGAGGACGACAATTAAAACAGCAAATATCAAGACAGATTTGTGCATGGGTTTCATTGAATACTCGATGGTTTCGGTGACACGGCAACACCTTGGTAACAAAAAAAATAAATCATTAAAATATGTTACGAGATTACCCGTTTCAAGATGAATCATTGTGCCATATTTTTCGCCTCTTTTCAAACACCAAATTTTATGTTAGAGCTGTCAATTATGACACGGGTAATATGTATCGCCAATCAAAAAGGCGGCGTCGGTAAAACTACCACCGCCGTAAATCTGTCTGCTGCATTGGCTGTATCTGAAAAAAAGACACTATTGGTGGATTGCGACCCGCAGGCCAATGCCACTTCCGGTCTCGGTATCGATAAATTAAACATCGAAAAAACATTATACCAGGGCATGCTGGGCAGAGCCGGCGCGCAAAGCCTGATAATGGAAAGCGAGATCGAATCCCTGAAAGTTATTCCGTCCAATGTGGAACTGATCGGATTTGAGGTCGAGATGATGACCAATCCCGACCGCGAAATAAGGCTAAAAAAGCTTATTGCCGAGCTTGACAATGCATTTGACTATGTCATTCTCGACTGCCCGCCTTCATTAAGCCTTCTGACGGTAAACGCCCTGACTGCAGCCGACTCGCTGCTGATTCCCCTGCAGTGTGAGTTTTACGCCCTGGAAGGGCTGGGGCAGCTATTGAATACGGTCAGACGCATAAAGCGCGCTTTAAACCCGAATTTAGACATCGTCGGAATTCTGTTAACCATGTTTGACCGGCGCACCAATCTCTCCTACCAGGTGGCCGAAGAAGCCGAGAAATACTTTAAGGATATTGTTTTCAAAACGACGGTGCCACGAAACATTCGCCTGAGTGAGGCGCCAAGTTTCGGCAAACCCATCCTGTTATATGACGCCACCTCGGCCGGTGCTCAAAGCTATTTTGAATTGGCTAAAGAAATAATGCAAAATAAATCCCATAATCTAATATAGGAAGACCATGTCAAAAGAAAAAAACACCACAAAAACAGGCGCAAGCGCCACCAAACGCAAAAAAATGGCTCTGGGAAAAGGACTGGGAGCCTTGATTCCCGATCTGGATTTCGAAGAAAAAAAGCCCAGCGATTATTTTTACTGTGATATTATCTTAATCCATCCGAATCGATTCCAGCCCCGACTGCAATTTCCCGAAGCTGAAATGCAAGCGTTGAGCAGCTCCATCAAAGAACAGGGTATTTTGCAACCGCTGTTGGTCCGCAAAGACGATGCCGGCTATGAATTGATTGCCGGTGAACGACGACTGCGAGCGGCTAAAATGGCAGGACTCACCCAGGTTCCAGTGGTCATCAAAGACGCCAGTGATTCCCAATTGCTGGAGATATCAATTGTCGAAAATATCCAGCGCGAAAATTTCAACCCCATCGAAGAGGCTGAGGCATATCACCGACTGATTACCGAATTCAATCTTACCCAGGATCAGGCAGCCAATCGGGTCGGAAAGAGCCGGTCGGCGGTGGCCAACTACTTGAGATTGCGCCAGCTGCCAACCCAAATCAAAGAAAGCATCATTGACGGAACCCTATCCATGGGTCATGCTCGTGCACTGCTGGGAATTGAGGCCCAGGCTCACCAAATTACCGCCTGGCGAGCAGTGGTATCCAAAGGCTTATCGGTTCGACAAACCGAAGATCTGATACGGCGCTTGAAGTCAGAGAAGAAACGGCCCAAGGTGAACAAAAAAACATCTGAGGATATTTATTTATCGGAGCTGGCTGCGGACCTCTCCCGGCATTTCGGTACCAAAGTGGTGATCCGCAAAATGGGTCAGCGGGGCAAAGTGGAAATTGAATATTACAGCAATGATGATCTGAATCGCTTAATCGAACGCTTTAAATCCAAATAAATTCCGCCTGCAGCGGAATTTATTTGGGGAAAAGCCTCTTATGTCTTTGCATATTATCATCGACGGATACAACCTTATCCGCCAATCAGACACATTTCGTCTTCTCGACCGCCAGAGCATGCAAAGGGGTCGCGAAGCGTTGGTGGATGTGCTGGCCGCCTATAAGAAGATCAAATCGCATACGATCACCGTTGTTTTTGATGGTGCTCAGGCCCCGCCTTTAGCTCCACAAAGAGATCGCCTAAAAGGCATTTTCATTGAATTTTCCCGAAACAGTGAATCGGCCGATACGGTGATTAAACGGCTGGCGCGCAAAGAAAGACAGAAAGCGCTGGTGGTAAGCTCTGATTGTGAAGTGGTTGACGCCGCAGAATCCTATGGGGCCGCCACCATTGACACTGAAGCCTTTGAAAATAAAATCAACATGGCCCACCAAATGGATAACACGACAATTGAGCGAGATGACCATGAGAGCTGGAAGCCGACCACGAAAAAAAAAGGACCCAGCCGAAGACTTTCGAAAAGAAAACGCAGGAACAGAGTCAAAATTAAAAAACTGTAGATGAAAATATTGATTGCGAAAACATCGGGTTTTTGCATGGGGGTTCGGCGAGCCGTCGAAATGGTTCTGGATGCCCCGGAGAAGAACGAAAATCCCATCCACACCTATGGTCCTTTGATTCACAATCCCCAGGTGCTCGAGGTTCTGGAATCAAAGGACGTATCGGTATTGGACAAGATTCCGGATCAGGGATCCGGCACCGTATTGCTCAGAGCCCATGGTGTTCCTCCGGAAACCAAGAAAAAATTAAAAGACACCGGATTTCATGTGCTGGATGCTACCTGCCCGCGAGTTATCAAGGTGCAAACCATCATCCGTAAACACGCCCGCAAAGATTTCGCATCCATCATTGTGGGAGACAAGAATCATCCGGAAGTCATTGGATTGCTGGGATATGCCGGCGACAGCGGCTACGTGGTCGGCAGCCTGGAAGAACTCGAGGCACTGCCGCCCTTTGAAAATGCCATCATCGTCGCTCAAACTACCCAGAACACTGAATTGTTCGAAAAAATAAAAAAATGGGCTACCGACAACTATGCTCACTATAAGATCTATGACACGATTTGTGACTCCACCGAACGAAGACAGACCGAGGTTAAGCGGTTGTCTGAATCCGTGGACGTGGTGATTGTGGTTGGGGGACACAGCAGCGGCAATACCAAACGGTTATTTGAGATAGCACGGCTCACTGGAAAACCCGCCTATCATATTGAAACAGAAGAAGATCTCAAATCCATTGATATCGATGTCCTGTCCTCGGCCCGCCAGATCGGAATCACCGCCGGTGCCTCCACCCCCAATTGGGTAATCAAAAAAGTCTACAAAGCACTGGAAGCACTCGTTTTCACACGCGAGCAGGTTTGGCGCAGAACTCTATTTGAAATCCAGCGATCGCTATTGTTGACCAATATTTATGTATCGCTGGGCGCCGGATGCCTGAGTTATGCCTGCGCAAAGCTCCAGGGCATATCGCAATATTTTCCATATATTTTCATCTCCATGCTGTTTGTCCAATCCATGCATATTCTCAACCATTTGACCGGCAGTAAATCCGACCAATACAATGATCCGGACCGGGCCGCTTTTTACCAGCGATACAAATATGTACTGATTTTTCTTGCCCTCGTTTCCGGCGGTGCCGGTCTGGTGACTGCACATAGCCTCGGGATATTCCCCTTTCTGGTAGTTTTAATTATGAGTCTATTAGGACTCTCCTATAATATCTGGCTGCTTCCCAAACGGTTTGCTCATTGGAAATACCGAAGGATACGGGATTTGCCCGGATCAAAAACGCTTATGATCGCCATCGCCTGGGGGATGGTTACGGCCGTACTTCCGCCGTTGTCCATGACCACACAATTTCAGTGGGGCATCGTTCTGATATTTTTGTGGTCCGCCGGTTTTGTATTCGTGCGAACCGCATTTTTCGACATTCTCGACATGCAGGGGGACCGCATTGTCGGCAAGGAAACCATGCCGATATTGCTCGGCGAAAAACGCTCAATACGCCTTTTAAAAATCATGATCGCCATACTTATTATAATCCTGCTCCTGGCGGCTGCCTTTCAATTTACCACCAGCCTGGGATTTTTATTAGTCACATGTCCCATCTTTATGCTACTGATTCTGACCGCTTACGAACGGGGCTTGATGTTGCCAAGTATCAAGCTGGAAATGTTAATTGAAACTAACTTTATTCTGGCAGGCATCATGTCCTTCGTCTGGACACTGCTGAAGCTGTGAATTAAGAATTAGGTTTGCCGGTTTGTCCTGCTAACAGCGGGATTGAGCCCGTTAAGAAGGCATGTTTTGAACCATAACGAAATTGAACCGCTAAAGCTTTCCATCGAAGATGTTTTGGATCTGCATACCTTTCATCCTAAAGATATTCCCAACCTTTTGGAAGATTATTTCTTCGAATGCATCAAGGCAGGTATCTTTTCCGTGCGCATCATTCACGGGAAAGGCAAAGGCATCCAGAAACGACGCGTCCAAAAGCTGTTAAAAGAAAACTCCCTGGTTTTGTCTTTTAAAGATGCGCCTCCGGAGGCCGGGGGTTGGGGAGCAACGCTAGTGGAGCTAAAGCGGACTTGACGCTAAGGGGTAAAACCCGTTTTTGGCTCTATGCCTTTTTCGCGCATCAGTTGCAATAGATATTCTTGGTTGGCGCGCGTGTCTTCCGAATCAGGGTCTATCCGCAGAGCAGCATTGAAATGCTCAAGCGCCTTAAGGTACTTGTCCTGACTGGCGAGGGCAACTCCCATGGCATTGTGGGCTTCAGCAAAGTCAGCCTTTATTTTGAGTTGCCTCAGAATAATGCGATACTGCTTCAGACAGCTTGCCCATTTGGCTCAGCGTTTTTCCCAAATTGAAGTGCGCTTTATAATTGTCAGACTTGAGTCGCAAAGCTGAATGAAACGCGGGGATCGCTTCGTCAAATCGGCCTTGAATACCCAGTTCCATGCCCAGATTGTTATAGGCCATCCAGGAAGATGGGTTCTTGGCGATCGTGTCACGCCATAGCGTCTCCAGATCTTTGTAAATGTAACCTTGCTTCCAGACCAATGTTCCCAGCAAAACGACCAGCACGACGACTGCAGCATATTTTGGCAGCCTCGGCAGATAACGCTCCGACAATTTCGACATCATGGCGACGAAAAGTGTGATCAGGCCCAAACTCGCCAGATACTGAAAATGATCGGCCACAAAGGAGCATCGCATGGGATAAACGTCGAAAAAACCGAGCGCCGGCAGGGTGCAGGTCACTGTCTTGCTTAACAGGGCACACAGATAAAAGAGCAGTGCTAAAACATAGTATTGCCGGAGACCACCGCAGGTTTTAGATTCCGCTATATCCGGGCTTGATGAAAAATGGCTGTCAACATTTTCGCTGCCCAGCCCAAGGTAGCGGATGTAGGATAACAGTGCAGCTAAATAGAAGAAGCCGGAGAGAACGTTTTTCCGCTCTGTGATCCACGCCACGGACTCCACGTGGACCGGATGGAGGGAGAAAACGGCGGCGACCAGCCATGCTCCGGGCACCGACAAGCGGGTAAGTACTATCCATAGGACAATGGCATTGAGCCAGTGCAATATGACGTTGACGAGATGATAACCGAGAAGATCTAATCCCGAGAGATGATATTCCACCCAGAAGGTGGTATGAATTATGGGGTAGTAGTGGGGCACCGCGCCGATCTCAAACCAGATCCGGTACAACCCATCCAGGCTTCTCAGGGTCTCGTTTTCGGTAACATAGGCATCGTCATCCCAGATAAAGCCGCCATTAATTGCCGGAACATAGGCAGAAACGGTTATCAGAAGAAGCAATCCACCGCATAAGGCAAATTTTTTCGATGATTCCCTCATGCTAATCCCCTGCGCATCATGCGCTCGCATGTCGACACAAAATAGTGACATTTCCCAGAAGTAATAGCAAAATAGAAGGTTCAAAATTCTATTTTTGAAACAGCTTCCAGTGTGTTTTCCCAGGAATAAATGACAAAGCTATTTTATGTGATTATCACAGGCTATTTCGTGAAATCAATAAACGCCATCATTCAAGGTCATATCGTATTCTGACAAGGCGATATGCATGGGGATGTCTCCAAATTTACACGGTGGCCCGATATTTGGGATGATCGCTACTCGTCTATTCGATGATCTGAAGCATTACAATGAATCCCAAATATCGGGCCACCTGGCACCTTAATGATTCATATCGCCTTGGCAGAATATGATATGACCGGGCACAACTATCTAACCTACTTCTGGGAC
>JASFPE010000087.1:0-14046 GCA_050116155.1 Desulfobacterales bacterium | reverse complement strand
CAGGGAAATGGCCAAGAGGACGATGAAAGATAACAAGATAGGATGTGGCTTCTCGAAATGCGGTTATTCTTTGGGACACACCTTCACTTATAATTGATTTGGATCCAACATAAGCAAGAATGGCCCAGCAAAAAAGATGCACCAGCATCCGAGAAGCCACAAACAGAAAGAGGATTAACGCTAATATTGCATCCCTTATTTTTTGGATTCATGTCAAAATTAGTTTGGATTCCAATAAGGTGAATACAGTCGTTTATTCAAATGAGAGCTGAAATTTGAGTTCGTGTTGCTGATGAAAAACCAACGTGCCGGTATGAATATAACAAGTGAGCTTCGGATGGATTTAACTTGCAATATAGTAATCAGATCCGGTTGTCAATCATTAGATTTTTCAATATTCAAAGGCGCAACGACATTTAGATGATCTGTTGGGATTTTTTAAATTAATCTTTGAGATACAACACTAAGGTGTCGTCTGACTGACTTGAAGATATAGCACTTGACAGTGGTTTACACCAATTGTTAATTGTTGACAGTTGACGATACATGCGGTTTCCCGGATAACACAACAAGCGTTGCAAATAATCAACCCATCGTAAAGGAGAAAAAATGAACTCCCGTGAGCGTGTCATGGCGGCATTGCATTTGAAAGAACCGGATCGGGTGCCCTTTATGGATTTTGTGGATACCGTAGTGAAGCAAAAAATCATGGGTACTGCAGAAATCGACGAGGCTGAATTGGCCAAAAAGATCGGCATGGATGCCATCTATTTTGTAGATTATACCACACCGTTATTCTGTACTGGTCACTCCAAGGAGACGCCTGACCCGAAAGCATTCGGTATGACAGGTGAAACGGAGTTTATCGGCGAAGGGCTGATTCGAACCGAAAAAGATCTGGACAAAATCGTGCTGCCGGACCCCCACGACGAGCGCTTTTATGATCCGGCCAAGCAATTCATGGAAAAATATCATGACACAGACCTGGCTATTTATGCCGGACTGCGCCCCTTTGGCATGTTCAATACGATTTACTCTATGCCCATGATGGATTTTGCCGTCGCACTTCACGAAAATATTGAGTTGATCGACACCATGATGGATATCTTCATCGAGTGGAATCTGGTGGTCCTTGAAAAATTGCAGGGCCTGGGGCTCGATTTCATTGCCACTTACAACGACATGGCCTACAAAGAGGGCCCTCTGGTATCCCCCCAGGTATTCCGGGAGGTGTTCCTGCCGAAAATGAAGGTGGTGGCCGATGCCATCAAGCTGCCCTGGGCCTTTCACAGCGATGGGAATCTGACCATCGTAATGGAGGATTTGCTGACCCTGGGCATGAATTGCGTGAATCCCTTTGAACCGCCGGTCATGGATTTGAAGGTTGCCAAGGAAAGATGGGGCGACCGCATTTGTTTGTGGGGCAATATCGATCTGGTCCAGACCCTGCCCTACGGCACGGTGGAAGACGTCGAAGCCGAGGTCAAACAACGCATTCAGGAAGCCGCAGCCGGAGGCGGCTATATTTGTGCGACGGCCAACAGTATTACCGGCTGGTGCAAAATCGAAAATATCTTTGCCATGACCGCCGCAGTGAAAAAATATGGAACCTACCCCATTGATCTAGATTGAATCTTTAATTTGACATATTCATGAAATTGGTGTATATTTTCATGAATTCGCTGTGAAGGAGAAGGCAATGGCAAATTTACAAATAAAAGGGATAGACGATGATTTGTATGCCCAAATCAAGGCGCTGGCCGCATCCGAAAACAGATCTGTAAGCCAGCAGGTTCTCTTTCTCATAAAAACCTATCTGGTACACAAACATCAACTGCATAACAGTAAAACACCTGCCCAAATATTACTGGAACTGTCAGGCTCTTGGCAGGATTCCCGATCGCCGGAACAAATTGTAAAAGAACTTAAAACCGCCCGCAAAAGGTCTAAAAAACTGGGAAAGGGCTTTTAATGTACCTTCTGGATACCGATACGATTATCTACAACCTGAAGGGAAACGCAGCGGTAGTGAAAAATCTTCAGCAGCACACGGACGATCCGATGAAAATCTCCGTAATTACGCTGATGGAATTGTATTATGGTGCTTATAAATCTGAAAAAATCGCCGGCAATCTGGCAAAAGTTAGAACACTAGAAAATTCTTTTGAAATAATCTCAGCTGATAAAGGAGCTGCTGAAAACTTTGGCTTACTCAAAGCTTCGCTTGAAAAATCCGGTACACCGTTAGATGATTTTGACCTAGTCATCGCCTCCTGCGCCCTGGCGCACAATTTAATATTGGTGACAAACAATATAAAGCACTACGCTCGAGTCGATAGCTTAAAACTCACAAATTGGTCTGTTTATCCTGAGAAAATACGCCTTCCCTGAAATACAATCAAAAGCAGCTAAAAATCCGGCTCCGGAAAGATCTCCGCCGCTTTAAAAATTGGGAGCAGTATCCAAAATCTCATCTCTTGTAAAATTTTATAGAATACAATATTAAATACGGACTTAAAAATTCATTTTAGCTAAAGGAATTATCCTGGTTTTTGGCAAGCAGATATGATGTCATGACATATAGGAATAATTAGTTGGTCTTAATAAAGATGAGAAAATTACCGGTTGCTTTAATTATGGCCGGTGCGAACTGAATCGAAATTTATGAAGCGCTGGATCAAGTATATCTTTCTTCTTTTAGCGGGATTGGTTGTCCTTTGCCTGGTACTGGTCGCCATCGTTCTGGTAACCTTTGACAATGACGACTATCGGCGGCTGGTGACCCGCGGAGTTGGGTTCTTCACGGACTATAGCGTAACCATCGAGGGCCCGTTTGCGCTGGAGCTGTCCGCCGAGCCGTCTCTTTCGGCCGAATCAATTCAATTCCATCCGGGAGTCGATGGTTCGCCGCCGCCGGTGAAGACCATCGGAAAGCTGCATATCCAGATCGCGCTGACGCCGCTGCTGAGGGGAATAGTGCTCATCCGGCAGTTGCTGGCCGAGGACGTCGCCATGGCGGTGACTATCGAAGATGAAGCCGAATCTGAAGATGGTCAAGGTTTTATCGGGCAGGCGGCGCCGGACGTCAATCTCCCGATTATGGAAAGCGTCCGCCTGCGCAATGTCCATCTGGACGTCATCGACGCGGCAGCTGACCGCACCGTCGAAATCCGGTTGCGAAATTTTGACATCGATGACATTCGCGATACCGGGCCGTTGTTTATCAACGGTGAGGGCTCGGTGAGCGGCAATGATTTCAAGATCGACGGGCGGTTGGGTGCCCTGGCCGCCATGCTCAGGGGCGCAGAGCCTTTTCCAATATCCCTCAACCTGACATCATCCGGATTCGGGCTTTCGATTTCCGGAACCGTTGAAGATCTGGTGGATGGGGAGGGGTTGAAGCTGCGATTGCGCGGGGAAGCAGGTGAACTCTCAAACCTTTTGAAGCTACTGCAAATGGAGGTTCCCCCCCTGGGTCACCTCAAACTCGAGGCGGGCATCACCCATGATATCGACGCCCCCAGGGTGTCCTACTTCGATGTCAAGCTCTTCGGTGAGTCCCGGGTCGAATTTGCCGTCAACGGCGCCATCGCCAATGCCATCACGGGGCAAGGCGCCGACATCCAGTTTTCCGGATCTTGCGAAAATCCGGATATTTTCAAGTTGCTGCTGCCCGGAGACCTGCCCGCGCTAAGCCGGATTCGCATGGCAGGTAAGCTGTACGAGGGACAGGGTGAGTTTGCCGTGGAGAACCTGACCGTCGATGCGCTCGCCGACCACGGGCTGGCGGTCAATGCCGATGGCCGCATCGGCCTGGGTGATAATTTCAGCCAACCGGCAGTCAAAGACCTGGACGTGAACATCAAACTGACCGCGCCAAACTCAGCGCTGCTGAAACCTTACGTTACCGATTCGCTGCCCGAAATGGGACCCGTCACTGTCCAGGCCCGTTTGACCGGGCCCCTTATGCAACTGTCACTGGAAGACATCACCATCGAGGCGGGCGGAACCGGACCGCTACGCCTAAGCGCACAGGGCCGTATCGGACGGCTTCCCGGCGCTGCTGATATGACCGTCTCTGAGATGGATCTGACCGCATCGCTGCAGGCCAGAAATGTCCGTTTGCTAACTTCCGGTTTCGGAATAGAGGTGCCGGATCTGGGCCCCGCATCCCTGCGCACCCGCATCCGCGGTTCTTCGCAGCGCTTTGAGCTGACCGAGATCGATGCGTACACCGCCCATCCGAAAGGACTGAAGGTTGGACTTAAAGGCAAGATTGCTTTTGAACAGAATAAAAAAAGCGGGCTGCTGGGGAACCTGGATCTTCAGGCCCGCATAGACGCACCGACTACAGCTGCGGCTTTCGCTCCATTGGGCATAACCGCTTTGCCGCATCTGAAACCATTGCGGGCCAGTGCCCGGGTGGAGGGCACCACCGAGGTCTTATCCCTTAAGAATATTTCGCTCAGCATCGGCCAATCCAGCCAGATAAGCATGGAGGCCAAGGGAGATATCGGTCGGATTCCGCTGGAAGGTGACCGGCCCATATCCGATGTAAAGCTTTCGGCCTTGTTACAGACCGAGAAAACCTCGGCCCTTTCGAAATTCTTGGGAGCCTCCGTACCGGAGCTGGGTCCGCTGAAGGCCACCGGACGTATCAATGACCACCAGGGAATCTTCGGGCTGCGCGATATCAACATCCTGGTCGGGGATGAAAAAAAAGCCACCTTAAGTGTGACCGGCACCGTCGCCTCAGTGTTGAAGAATTATGGTGTTGCGGTGGACGGCATCGATCTTACGGTGGCCGCCCGAGACCTCGACCTGCAACCATTTTCAGAATCGCTCGGACAAGCGCTGCCGGATGTGGGACCGTTAAACGGTAGCTTTCAGCTTACGGGCAATCCGGCGCAATTGGCGATCTCAAAGATCACGCTGTCAACCAAATCCCCCCGGGGTTTGACGATGTCAGCCACAGGCGGAGTTGAGCGCATCCGGCTGGCAGGCGAAAAACCCCTCGAAGGCGCTAGTGTTTCGTTTACGGCAGAAGCACCAGGCCCGCGTGCGTTGCCCGGATTGGGCGATCTGGACTTTCCGGATTTGGGTCCGCTGCAGATGAAGGCCAGCATCAATGATCGCAGCGGCAACCTCGATGTGGAAACTTTTGACATTCGCAGCGGGTCGGGCAAAAAGGCGTTTTTCCGCATGCAGGGCAGAATTCTGCAAATTTCGGATCCCAGGCAGATGACCTTGGAGACCACTTTTGAAACCGCTTCGAAACCCTGGATTGAAACATACTTGCGGCAGCCGGAGGCGAAAAATTTGCCGCTGGCCGGAGCGATGAAAATTCGCAGTGCTGCCGACGGTATGCTCATCGAAGAGCTTTGGTTCGGCACGGCCGACGGAAAACGTCTGGTCCTGGAGGCGCAGGGTAAATTGACGAATCTGTCCACATCTCCTGAGGCCGATTTCCAACTTGTCGCCACAGTACCCGATCCTGCGGTGGCGGGATCGATGGTGGGCATATCGCTGCCGCCCCTCAACTCGTTGGCAATCAAGGGACGGCTCAGCGGAAATGCTCAAAAGGCTGCTTACGAAGGTGAAATCCATATCGGTGAAACCACCCTAAAATCAAAGATCAGCGGTGCCTTTGCTGCCCGGCGGCCCCGCATCGAAGCCAGATTCGCTTCGGCAAGCGTAAATCTGGATAATATGGGGATTTACCCTGAAGCGCCCACGGAAAGTTCCGCTCAAACGTCTGAACCGCAATCTCCCAGACGCGATCGCCTGTTCGATGACGCGCCCATGTCGTTTGAGGCCCTTAAGGCCCTGGATCTCTATTTTGACCTGGATGCCGATAAATTAATCGGGCGCAATATCACTGTTGAAAAATTGGATCTGGACATCGTGCTTGAAAACGGACGCCTGCGCGTGCATCCCGCCAGTATGGCGTATACGGCCGGATTTACCTCATCTGAATTCATCATCGATACCTCTGGTGCGACCCCGGAGTTCATTCTGAAAGTCACCGGTGAAGATATTGATGTCGATGACATCCTGGCCTACGCACATGAGCCGATTATTCTCAGCGGATCCCTCAACCTGGTCATTGACCTGCACAGCTCCGGCACCTCACCGCGTGAAATCGCATCGAACCTGAAGGGAGAAATCGGCATGGCGCTGGAAGACGGCAGGATACGTCGCATCATAAACTTTCTATCGGTGGACGCCTTTGATGCGCTGCTGACCACGACCCGTCGGAGTAGATTCACGGATTTGCACTGCATGATCAACCAAATTCAATTCAAAGACGGCGTCGGTGACATCGAAATCTTTTTCATGGATACTCCAAAGATCAGGGCCACAGGCGCCGGTAACGTGAATCTGGCTGAGGAAACCATCGATATTGTTTTGCATCCAGAAGCAAAAAGAAGGCTGTTTAGAAAAGGGTCGGCGCTGCGCATCAACGGCCCTCTCACAGGACCTTCAGTCATCATGATGCCCTTATCGGAAGCCGTCATGCTTTACGGCGACATATTTATGCCCTATGTAACCATTCCGGCACGTGCGCTGGGATATTTATGGTCTCTGATCAGAAATGATAATCCGCCGACTCCATGTGTGTTCGAGAAAAAGTAAATGCTCCATCTGGTAAGCACCATCCAAACACAAAACACTAAATCCCGCCTTGCGCATATACGTCAACTCATCGTATAAAGGGCAATTAAATAAAATATTTTTATGATTTTTCGTTGATCGCCGCAATGCGAGACCACTTCCAATGCCCCTGTTTTTGGCAAAATAGGCTAAAACCGCAGGGTCGGCCTCCGTGCCGACCCCCTCAGGCGGGCGCAGAGGCCCGCCCTACGGTGGTCACGGTGCTTAAATTGACGCATACGTGCAGAGCGAGAATCAATTCGACTTTCTACGAATCCATCATGAATGAACATTGATATTGACATTTTTTTGATAAAGTGGTATGACCTCATACCAGATGATGCTATTAAGGAGCCTTTATGAATATCAACAAGTTGAATTTGCCGCTGCGGCCTACCCAGCATGTGGAAAATTTTCTGGTCACATCCATTTTAGATGGAACATATCCGATCGGCGCGTCCCTGCCCAATGAACGCTTGTTGTCCGAGCAGCTCGGGGTTACCCGCCCGACCCTGCGGGAAACCTTGCAGCGTCTTGAAAATGAAGGTTGGGTAAAGATCCGGCACGGCAAACCCACGGTGGTCAATAATTACTGGCGGGAGGGTGGCTTGAGCCTCCTCGGCACCCTGGCTAAGTATGCCGCCTATTTGCCCAATGGGTTTATCACGCAGCTGCTCGAAGTGCGACTTACCCTGCTGCCGTCGGTTGCCAGGTTTGCAGCCGAACATCATCCCAATGTGATATTGGACCACCTTGAGGCTGCCAAAACATTGCCGGATGAAGCCGTGCCTTATGCCACCTTTGATTGGAATCTACAAATACGGATGGCCAGGCATTCAAACAATCCTATTTTTCCCCTGATATTAAACGACTTTGCTTCGATATTCACAACCATGGCCATGCGGTATTTCAGCCAACAAATGTCACGTGAGGCTTCCCGTGAATATTACCTGCGACTTTCCCGGGCCATCGGCAATGGCGGCGCGGCGGTGGAAAAAGTTGTTAAAGCCGCCATGGCGCAAAGCATCATTATCTGGAAACAAATCAGGTCAGGTGAAGGAGGAAAATCATGAAGCGCTTTAACGGCTGGGGGGATGATGCGATCCGTGTGGATCTGCCACCAAAAGGCCTTGCCCTCTTGCGGGATTTGATAGGCAACGGTCGCATCCAGCCGGATTATCCATTGGAAAAATATTTGGACCGGGTACCGCCTTCCCGTTTACCCCAGCATCCGCTGGTTTCGGTCGATCCCAGGCTGCGCCTTGACCATTGTCACGGCCAGAGCCTGCCGGATTGGATCGGCATGCGCACCGGACGCTTTCAACGCTTTCCCGATGGCGTGGCCCAGCCAACGACCGTCGAAGACGTCCAGAAGCTGTTACAATTTGCCGACCACCATCATGTGGTGGTCATTCCATTTGGCGGCGGCACCAGCGTGGTGGGTCATCTTGACGTACCGGAAACAGACCGTCCCGTGCTGAGTCTATCACTGGGCGGACTGAATCGCTTGATTCACTTTGATACGGATAGCCGGGTGGCAACCTTCGAAGCCGGTATCTGCGGACCCGATATCGAAAGCCGCCTCAATGCCATCGGTTTTACTCTGGGACACTATCCCCAGTCGTTTGAATACTCAACTCTGGGGGGCTGGGTAGTAACGCGCTCAAGCGGTCAACAATCCAATCATTATGGCAGCATCGAGCAGCTATTTGCAGGCGGTGAGGTGTTGACTCCCCGGGGCAATCTGCAGCTGCCGCCGTTTCCGGCATCGGCGGCCGGTCCTGATCTGCGGCAATTCCTGCTGGGTTCCGAAGGCAGAATGGGTGTTTTAACCAAAGTTCATGTGAGAATATCGAAAAGGCCCGAATTAGATGACGTATACGCTCTTTTTTTCCCATCCTGGGACCATGCCATTTACGGTGTTCAAGATTTGGCCGGTTCCGATCTCCCGTTTTCCATGGTGCGACTGAGCAACCCGAAAGAGACCCTTACAAACTTGACCCTGGCCGAACGTGAACGCCAGATCAAAATTCTGAATCACTATCTAAAGTATCGAAGCATCCGTGAAAATGAGGCCTGCATGTGCCTGCTGGGTTTTACCGGATCGCGACACCTGATGAAAGCGGCAAAGCGTGAATCCTTTGCAATCCTGCGGCGCCATAAAGGTGTATCGGTGGGAAAAGCGATCGGCAGGGCCTGGAAGAAAAATCGATTCCGTTCAGCCTATTTGCGCAACACTTTATGGGATCTGGGCTATGCCGTCGATACCTTAGAAACAGCGGTAACATGGAATAAAGTTACATCAACATTAAAATCCATTGAAACAGCACTCCAAGATGTTTGCGCAACATACAATGAACGCATCCATGTGTTTAGCCATCTTTCGCATGTCTACAAGTCCGGCTCCAGTATTTATACAACGTTTGTCTTTCGACTGGCAGAAACACCGCAACAAACCCTGGATCAATGGAAAGCTCTGAAACATGCCGCAAGCCAGGCAGTGGTGGATGCCGGTGGAACAATTAGCCATCAGCACGGTGTCGGCCGGGATCACAAAAATTATCTTCAGGCCGAAAAAGGAATCATTGGAATTAACACACTAAAATACGTATTTGACCATTTGGACCCGGAGCAACGTATGAATCCGGGTAAATTGGTATAGTAAAAAAACAGAAGACAGATGACAGAGATTTTGGAATGGGGGAATGCGGAAGTTAGCGTTACAGGGATAGAAATTAAATAAGGATTCATCAATGGGCTTAAAGGAATTGCCTGACAGCTGGGATTTAATCATTATCGGTGGTGGCATCACCGGTGCCGGTGTATTGCGGGAGGCTTCCCGGGCGGGCTTGCGCACACTGCTGGTCGAGCAAAAGGATTTCGCCTGGGGAACCTCCAGTCGCTCTTCGAAGTTGGTGCATGGGGGCTTGCGTTATCTAAAAGAAGGAAAATTTATGTTGACGAAAATCGCGGTGGAAGAGCGTGAGTACCTGTTGAAAGGGGCACCGGGGCTGGTGGAGTCATTGGGCTTTTTCCTGCCAGTGTATGAGGATCAGCGGCCTGGAAAGCGGACGCTGAAAGTCGGTTTGTCTTTGTATGATATCATGGCGCGTGAGCGGCAACACAGTTTTCATGAAGCGACGGAATTCATAAAGCTCATGCCTCACATCAACCCTGAAGGACTGACGGGCGGGTTTTACTACCTGGATGCCCAGACGGATGATTCGCGACTGGTGCTGCGTTTGATCATGGAATCCATTGCTTCCGGTGCAATGGCATTGAATTACACAACAGTTGCGAAGATTCTCCGCGATGATGACGGTAATGTTATCGGCGCCGAAGTGATAGATACAGAAACCCTGGAAACCAAAACCCTGTCCAGCGCGTGCGTAATTAATGCAACCGGATGTTGGGCTGAAGTCCTGCACCCATCGCCCGAACCAAACCGTCATCTACGCCCGTTAAGGGGGAGCCACCTGGTTTTTCCTAATGCGGTCTTGCCCATCCCCCAGGGTTTTGGCTTCATTCATCCGGTGGACAACCGTAGCGTTTTTGTGGTTCCCTGGGAAGGTGCCGTGTTGGTCGGAACCACGGACCTTGATCACAAAGAGGACCTATCCAAAGAACCGACGATCACTGAAGCCGAAGTAAATTATCTGATGGAAGGCATCCAGGCCATATTCCCTACATTGAATATATCTTTAGAAAACTGTCTTGCGGCTTTTGCCGGCATACGGCCTGTGCTTAGCGAAGACGATCGGCCCCCCTCAGAGGAATCCCGCGAACACGTCGTCTGGGTCGACAGGGGATTGGTGACCGTTACCGGAGGCAAGCTCACAACCTTTCGGCGCTTAGCCTGGGATGCAATTAAAGCAGCAAAACCTTTTCTCCCGGCGCTAGAATTGCCGGATAAGGGGGACTCCATTTTTTCAGATATCCCTGACAGACCGGAAAACGATTATGGTTTGTCGAAACAGATCTGGAGACGTCTCTGCGGCCGCTATGGAAAAGCGGCCGAAACCCTGATCCGAATGGCCGCACCGGCGGACCTTTCCCCCATCCCCGGCACCGACACCCTCTGGGCCGAGCTGCCATTTGTTGCCAAAACCGAACAGATACGCCACCTGGACGATCTGCTGTTAAGACGGGTGCGCATTGGCCTGTTGACACCTTATGGTGGAAAAGCATATCTTAAACGAATCCGCAAATTATGCCGGGATGTTCTGCCCTGGGATAAGCAACGCTGGAAAAAAGAGGTGAAGAGCTATCTCGATCTCTGGATTCAGTCTCATGCCCTGCCGGTCCAACGGGCTAAAATCATGACCGAGAGAAAAATCTTCTCCCCGAAAGCCATCATGGCTTTTGTTAAGTACCTGTATTACAAAATTCGTTTTACGAAATCACAACATAATGCTTAATTATTTGAGGGGTAGGGGAGTTTTTTTGTCATGCCGGACTTGATCCGGCATCCAGAATTCTAACCCACTGAAAATGAACTGGATTCCGGGTCAAGCTCGGAATGACAAAAACAGTAATGATGGCAGTCTGTCAAGCTTCGGCACAACTTCCCTTTTAACAATGACAAGCATTTGCGTTAAAAACTCCCCGACTCTTCAATTATTTGCGTTCAAAAAATTCGAATCGTGTTTTTAAGCTATACGTCTCAATCAGCACATAAATTTTAAATTAGGGCGGTCTATGAGCACCAAAGATTTTTTGCTGGCCATCGACAACGGAACCCAAAGCCTTAAAGCTCTGGTTTTCGATCTGGAGGGACAGCTGCTGGCAAAGGAGCAGGTGAAGTTCACCCCTTACTTTTCCAAACAGCCGGCTTGGGCAGAACAAGATCCTGACGTGTTCTGGCAGGCTCTCTGTCGGGCGTGCCAGGGACTCTGGAGCCATCACGTGATTGACAAACAATGCATTGCGGCTGTGGCCCTGACCACCCAACGCGGGACGGTCATCAATGTGGATAAACACGGCAAACCGCTCCGTCCGGCGATGCTGTGGCTGGATCAACGCAAAACCTACGGTTTGCCCCCGGTTGGCGGACCGTGGGGAATCATTTTCAAACTGGCCGGCCTGACCAAAACCGTCACCTATTTACAGGCAGAGGCCGAAGCCAACTGGATTCGAACATACCAGCCCGAAATCTGGCAAAAAACCCATAAGTATTTGCTGCTCTCCGGATATTTAACCTATAAACTGGTCGATAAATTTGTAGATTCCGTGGGCTGCCAGGTGGCCTACATTCCCTTCGACTATAAACGCTTGCACTGGTCGGCCAGCTGGGATTGGAAATGGAGAGTTTTACCATTTGATCCTGCGCTGCTTCCACGACTCATTCCACCGGCTCAACCCCTGGGCACGATTACAACGCATGCATCGCAGGCGACCGGCATTCCCGAAGGGCTGCCGTTGATTGCTGCGGCAGCCGATAAAGCCTGTGAGGTCATCGGCTCGGGCAGCCTCGATTCCTCTATCGGCTGTTTAAGCTATGGAACCACCGCCACCATTAATGTCACCCATAAAAAATATATCGAACCCATACCACTGCTGCCTGCCTATCCATCGGCCGTACCCACCTACCATACTGTTGAGGTTCAGGTGTATCGCGGCTACTGGATGGTGAAGTGGTTTAAGGAGGAATTCGGTCATTTCGAAAAACAGGAAGCTCCCAAACAGGGACTGACCCCGGAAGAGCTGTTCGATAAACTGGTGGATGATATTCCTCCGGGCTCCATGGGATTGATTCTGCAGCCCTACTGGACTCCGGGATTGAAGATGCCGGGACCGGAGGCCAAGGGCGCCATCATCGGCTTTGGCGATGTCCATACGCGAGCCCATTTTTACCGTTCGATCCTAGAAGGACTGGCCTTTGCTCTCAGGGAAGGAAAAGAGCGCATCGAAAAACGAAGTCATACGCCCATCACCGGTTTACGGGTATCCGGCGGCGGCAGTCAGAGCCGCAACGCCCTCCAGTTGACGGCCGACGTTTTCGGTTTACCCACCGCCAAGCCGCATCTTTACGAAACCTCGGGGCTGGGTGCCGCCATCGATGCGGCTGTCGGGACAGGGCTTCACAAGGACTTTGAAACTGCAGTACAAGCCATGACCCATGTCGGCGAGGTCTGCGAGCCCGATCAAAAGAATGTCGAGCTATATGATGCGCTTTACCATGATGTCTACCGCAAACTGTACAAGCGACTGAAACCCCTGTATGAGCGGATCCGGAAAATTACGGGGTACCCTAAATAAGAAGAATGCGGAATACGGAATTAAAAATAAATAACATCAACCGGATGCAAATGATTGAAGAATTGAGGGGAAGGGAATGCGGATTTCGGAATTAAAAGATAAAAAAATAGAATCAGAAAGGACATCGGAATGAAAATACCGGAAAAGGGAATGGCGAAAGAAAAAATTTTCAATACCCTGGCAGGCTACAAAGGAGAGGATCTGGACTGGAAATCCGGCCGGGTGCTGGGATACATCTATTATCCCGGAGAAAAAGCCCATGACGTTATCGATGAAGCCTACACCATGTTTTTAACGGAAAATGCTCTGGACCCGACAACATTTCCGAGCACCTTACGCCTGGAAAATGAAGTGGTGGGAATGACTGCCAACTTGTTGCAAGGCGGTCAGGAGGTGGTGGGCAACTTTACTTCCGGTGGTACCGAGAGCTTGATTCTGGCGGTTAAAACCGCCAGAGATCATGCCAGAGCAACCAAACCACACATCCAAGAACCCGAAATGGTCATGCCGGTAACCGCACATGCATCATTTTATAAAGCGGCTCATTACCTGGATGTCAAACCGGTGGTTACATCAGTGCATGCAGATTCATTTCTGGCCGATGTCGATGCCATGGGTGATGCCATCACGGATAATACCATATTGCTGGTAGGATCAGCCCCGGGCTATGCCCACGGGATTGTTGACCCGATTTCGGAAATCGCCAAATTGGCGCAGAAAAACAATCTCTTATGTCATGTGGATGGCTGTGTGGGTGGAATTCACCTTTCCTACATGCGCAAGCTAGGTTATCCTGTTCCGGAATTTGATTTTAGCATTCCGGGGGTCACGTCTATCTCCGCCGATCTCCATAAATACGGCTATGCCGCCAAAGGGGCCTCGGTGATCTTATATAAAAACAAAGAGCTCAGAAAGCATCAAATCTTTGCCTGCTCGCGCTGGACCGGCTATACGGTCATCAACGCCGCGGTGACCAGCAGTAAGACGGCCGGGCCCATGGCCGCTGCGTGGGCGGTGATGAACTATTTAGGGGATGAAGGCTATTGTGAAATTGTTCGTGAGGTGATGGAGGCCACCCGGCTGGTTATTGACGGCATCAATGGCATTGACGGTGTGGAGGTTCTGGGTGAGCCG
>JASFPE010000086.1:0-14151 GCA_050116155.1 Desulfobacterales bacterium | reverse complement strand
CAGCCATTGCTGCAAATACCCGGCATGGCACCACCGCTGCTCAACCTGCCGGATGGCTGCACCTTCCGGCCCAGATGTCCCCGGGCTGACCATGCCTGTAAGGTGATGCCGGAGGTGACCTCGCCGCGATCAGATCGTGAGGTACGTTGTTTTCATCCGCATTTAGACGCGTAGTGATGTGATATCGACAAAATTTTGTCGCTAAGTTACAGTTTTTAATTTTTGGGGCTGATACTCGATACTGGATGCTCGATGCTCGATAACCCAAGATAGACACTGAGCCAAATTATTTATCGAGTATCGAGGATCGCGGATCGAGTATCTGATAGAATCTTGGATAGGGAAACTTATAACAAAACTTTTTATTCCGGCGGTTGTGGTGCATCGTGAGTACACCCCTCATTGAGCTGAAAGACGTAACCAAGCGATTCGTTAAAACGCTTGATCTGGCGGAAAAGATCGCCAACCTGCTTGGCGCTCACATCCGTGAGGAGGTGGTCCAGGCTGTCGACCGGGTGAACCTGCACGTCGATACCGGTGAGGTGGTGGGCCTTGTCGGAGAATCTGGCTGTGGCAAGTCTACGATCGGACGAATTGTCGCCGGTACCCTCAGCCCTACCGAGGGGACTGTGCTCTATCGTCGACAGGATGTGGCCGGCATGTCCCCGGCAGAAGGGCGACAGGTAGCCCTCAAAGTTCAGATGATTTTTCAGGATCCATTGGCTTCATTGAACCCGCGCCTGCGGGTGCGAGACATCATCGGAGAGGCGCCGCGCGTCCACGGGCTCGTTGGGGCCTCGGAAGTGGAAGCGTATGTTGATGACATTTTGCTGCGCGTGGGTCTCGACCCCAGTTACAAGCGACGCTATCCACACCAGTTTTCCGGCGGCCAGCGACAGCGCATCGGTGTCGCGCGGGCACTGGCGGTTCAACCCGAATTCATTGTGTGTGATGAGGCTGTTGCCGCCCTGGATGTCTCGATCCAGGCCCAGGTGCTGAATCTTTTCATGAAGCTGCGCGAGGAACTCGAACTGACCTACCTTTTTATTAGTCATGATATCGGAGTGGTCGAACACCTCGCAGACCGCGTTGCGATCATGTATCTGGGTCGAATCGTGGAGATGGCTCCCACCGAGGAGCTTTTCGCCCGACCAAATCATCCATACACCCAAGCCTTGCTGCGTGAGGTGCCGCGACTTGATACCCGCCAGCACGCGTATGAACCGATCAAAGGTGAAATCCCGTCACCGCTGGATCCGCCCTCGGGTTGTCATTTCCATCCCCGTTGTCCACACGCCTTTAAGCCCTGTCAGGAGGCGCAGCCAAAGCTTATAGAAATTGCACCGCAGTGGTTATCCGCCTGTTATCTGAACAACGGGAAAGGTTATTAGTTATTGGTTATTCGTTATTTGGAAAGGAGAATTAGATGGATCAGATCAAGGAGCAAATCGGACGCGAGGTTGAAACACTTGCCCGGGATTTGTTTGCTATCAGCGACTTTTTAAAAGCCAATCCAGAAACCGCCTATCAGGAATTTAAAGCCTGTGAACATTTAAGTCAGGTTTTAGATGAAAAAGGTTTTGGCGTGCAAAAAGGTGTTGGTAATGTGGAAACCTCTTTTCTGGCGCGGCCCGCCGATTGTCAGCCCAGCCGTCCTAGCGTTGCTTTTTTGGCAGAATACGATGCCCTGCCCAAGATCGGCCATGGCTGCGGTCACAATTTGATTGCAGCCGCCAGTTTGGGCGCCGCCATCGTCTTGAAGCAAATTTTAGGAGATGAGGCCGGTGGCGTGTCGGTTGTCGGAACACCTGCCGAAGAAGGTGGCGGTGGCAAGGTGCGCCTGGCAGAAGCCGGAATTTTCGATGAAATGGATGTGGCGATGATGTTTCATCCGGGTCAACTCAACATACCCGGAAAAGACATGCTGGGTCGCATCAAGTTTAAAATGGAATTCATAGGCCGTACCGCGCATGCTTCGGGATCACCGGATCGCGGGATTAATGCCCTGGATGCCATGGTCAGCGCTTACACCAGTATCAATGCCATCCGTCAACATCTGCGGCCCGACGGTCGCATCCACGGCATTATCACCCATGGCGGTGATGCCCCCAATATCATCCCCGATTATGCCGCCGGTCTTTTTTATGTGCGTGCCGGCAGCCGATCTTATCGGGACGAGATATTTGAACGGGTTAATAATTGTGTCCAGGGAGCGGCCCTTGCCATTGGGGCTGAATCAAGAATTGAAATCGATCTTCCCAAACTTGATTCAATGAGGCGCAACGCGGCATTGGAAGCTGCCATCAGCTCCAACATGGAGGCCTTGGGAATAGCCGTTGATCCAGACGACGGGCGACGCGGCTCATCCGATATTGGAAATCTCAGCCATTATTTACCGTCCATTCATCCGGTGCTTGCCATTGTGGGATCTGATGTCGCAGGCCATTCCGTGGAATTTTGTGAAGCCACCACGACTGATCGCGGACGGGAAACGCTGCTGAATGCGGCAAAATTGCTGGCCATGACAGCCCTTGATTATTTAACCTCGGCTGATCTCAGAAAACAGGTGGCCGAAGAATTCAAACGAACCGGGTAAACAACTTGGAAGCTTTATAACCTATTGAAAAGTTATATAATTTTTTGATGACCGAGCTTTTACCGTGATCATGGAATAATGGAATAGTGGAATGATGGGCACGAAGTGAAGCTTTAGCGCTATAATGGTTTTTATAGTATATTGTCCATTATAATTTTTTTTACGACAAGGAAAATGGTCATTAACCCAACATTCCATTATTCCAAACCCAATATTCCACTATTCCAACATTCCAACATTCCGAACGGATCAAGGTCACAAATTACTTATTATTGGATATTGTTTATGTTTTAGTTCTTGGAAGGATTTACCATGACGAAATATAACCTGCTCATTAAAGACGGCTATCTGGTCGATGCGGCACACAACCGCGAAGGAAGATATGATTTGGGGCTGTGCGACGGTAAAGTGATCGACGTCGAGCCGGATCTGAATCCGGACCTGGCGGCTGATGTCTTTGATGCCAGGGGAAAACTGGTTTTCCCGGGTCTGGTGGATAACCATGTCCACCTGACACATACGAAGCAAGCCGTTGGATTTCAAATGCTGGCCCGGGCCGGTGTGACCTGTGCTTTAGAATGTGGCGGCTTTATCGAAAATGTTATCAAGGGCATGACCGCTGGCGGTTCCGGTATCAGTATCGCAGCGCTGAACCGACTCGATCCGGGAGTGAGCATTAGCGGATCCGATGCACCTAAAAGCGAATTATCCGAATATCTGGAGAAATCTTTGGAACAGGGAGCTTTCGGATTCAAACTGCTCGGTGGTCACCTGCCACTCACCCCTGACACCACATCAACGGCCATCGAGGTCGCCAACCAGGCGGGTGTTTATGTGGCCTTTCACTGTGGAACAACCCAAAACGGCAGCAATCTACATGGGCTATTGGAAGCACTTGAGTTGGCTGGATCCAACCACCTGCATATCTGTCATGTTACGGCCTATTGCCGCGGATTAACGCACGGGTCACCGGAGTCTGAAATCATGATGGCCCTGGAAGCCCTGGCGGCCCATCCAAATCTGGTCAGTGAATCCTATTTTGGCCCTTATAATGGAACTCTGGCCGAGCTAGAAAACGCTGTTCCAAGAAGCCGCGTTACCCGCACCTGTCTTCAAAGCGGTGGATATGAAGCGAGTGCCGAAGGTCTGGTTGCTGCCGCCAGGGATGGCTACATGCGTGTCCAGAAGGAAACCTCTCGCGGCGTGATCTATCTGGAGCCCGAAGACGGTGAGGCCTATCTTAAGGATATGGACTTTCAGGTTTCGGTTTCTTTTCCGGTTAACCGCCGGTCTACAGCTCTATTGGCGGCCACCGAAAAAGATACCCAGGGGCGTTTTATTGTTACCGCACTGGCCACCGACGGTGGTGGCATTCCCAGGAATTTTTTGCTCAGCCATGGCCTCAGCCTGGTGCGTTTTGACGCGCTCACCCTTTCCGAACTGGTGCATAAATGCTGCTGGGCGCCAGCCCGGATGCTTGGCCTGTCCAACAAGGGCCACCTCGCGCCCGGTGCCGATGCCGATCTCGTGGTCGCTGATCCGAATACCCATGAGGCAGTCTTAACGGTGGCCGGCGGCCACGTCATCATGAGCGATGGCCTGGTCGTCGGCTCGGGCGGCACGATTATTACGACCCCTGCTGGTGAAAAAACACTTCAAGCCCAGGGTCTCCAGACCGAGGTTGCCAATTTAGCCGACAGTTTGTTTTATCATGCGCCAGGCGATTGATATGGCAAACCAAAACCGATAATTTGTTAATTTCAGTTTTTTTATAATTCGGAAAATTTTTTGGCTCGCTCTTTTTCGAGGACAATTGTTTCCAGGTTGGCCAACCGTTCCTCCAGGCGGGCCATGCGTTGATCGTGATTTTTAAGTGACTCTTCGCTCTTATTGGAACTGGCTTTCAATCGCGCTCTGTATACTTCACTCAGCGTTCCAATGGCGACGATGATGACGATGGCGGTCCAAAAGCTCATAATATCTTACTCCCGAAATTTTATTTATACCTCATATGGCAAAAAATTGTTAGATGTGCAACCGGCTCAAGGGTTCGGATTTCATTAAAAGCGCGGCAAGAAAATACAGCCCGACCGCCGGCCAAAAACCCGTAATCAAAAGAATAATCACGGCGATCATTCTGGTCCAAAACAGCGAGAAATCAAAATGGTCGGCGATGCCCCGGCAAACCCCGAAGATAGCACCATTGCGTGAGCGATAAAATCCACGCCGTGATCTATAATAGTATCTGTTCATAGTATTTCTCCCTTTTGTTTTGTTGCCGGTGATTTCAACGCCTGCAGTTCTTTTTCGATTTCTTCGTCCATTGCCAGATTGTCCAGTTCTGCTTCCAGATCGGACGCTTTTCCATAATTGATCAGATCAGCCTCGGCCTCCATGCGTTCTATTCGGTTTTCGAGTTCGTCGAATTTCATTACCACCTCAGAACCATCGAATCGGCGTATTTCTTCCTGGGCACGTCGTTTATTAAAGGCATGGATATGGCGCTGAATGAGGATTTTTTCTTTTTCGCGAGCGGATTTTAATTTTTCCTCAAGCTGACGCATTTCATCTTTATACTGATCGATGAGCTGGTTGTATTCGGCAACCTCATTTTCCATTACTTCAACCCGCTTGCTATATCTGCGCTTTTCTATTAAGGCTTCACGTGCCAGATCATCCCGGGCGTTGTCGACGGCCAGCGTGGCTTTTTCCTCCCAGTAAGATGCCCGGTCTCGGGCGACCGCCATTTGGTGTTCAATGTTTTCAATGTTGCCGACGACCTGCCTGCAGGCTGCCTTGATTTCAATAAGGGTGTCCTCCATTTCATGGATCATCAGCCGGATCAATTTTTCAGGATTTTCGGCCCTGTCCAGCATGCCGTTGATGTTGGCGTTGATAATATCGCGAAATCGAGTAAAGATGCTCATTGGCTTACCTCCATGTGATTTTTCCGAATTTCGATAACCAATATCAGCATGAATTATGCCAGTGGTAACAACTCGTGTAACCAATTGAAATTTTAGCATTCCTCAAGGTGAGTGGCCCAAAAAAGCTTTCACGGGAAAAGCCAATAAATGGTATATTTTAATATTAAATGGTAGAAAATACCAAACTGTCAGATCGTATATTCTCGCTCAAGTTCATTCTATAAAGAATGTGATATGGTTTCGCTTCTTCATTTCCATTTTATCCTCGCTTCTGCAGGCTCACCTGCCTGCTATATGAAATTCACAAAACTCGGATTTATCCAATAGTACTTTTTTTCCAGAATAAAATGGGTTAAATCCCAAATATCGGGCCATCGCGTAAATTTGGAGACAACCTCATGCATATCGCCTTGTCAGAATACGATATGACCTTGAATGATTGCGTTTATTGATTTCACGAAATAGCCTGTGATGATAATATGAAATAGTTTTGTAATTTATCACTATGACACCTCACTAGTTTATCTTACAAAAAAGGATTGCCATCGGAAAGGGCAAGGCTGTATTATGCGCGCTTGGCACCGAATATTTGCCCGGGTTTATGCAAATGTTCAAGTTAAAATAAATTTCGATAGGGATTCAATCATGAAATTATTGGTATTCAGTGATTTGCATAGTGATTTTCGGATGGCGTCAAAGCTGGTGGAAATAGCCAATAGCGTCGATGTTGTCGTGGGTGCCGGTGATTTTTGTATTGCCCGTAGAGGTTTGGACGATATTTTTAAATCCTTGTCCAGAATCACCAAACCGACGGTGCTTGTCCCCGGAAACAGTGAGACCGATGCAGAGCTGCAAAACACCTGTGATTCCTGGGCAAATGCTCATGTTCTGCATGGCAGGCAGGTTGATATTGACGGTGTCAGTTTCTATGGCATTGGCGGAGGAATTCCGATAACGCCCTTTGGGTCGTGGAGTTATGATTTTACTGAAGATCAGGCGCTACAATTATTGCGAGAGTGTCCGTCAGGTGGTGTATTGGTAAGCCATTCCCCACCGAAAGGTGTACTGGATTTGTCTTCTGATGGACGGCATTTGGGAAGTCAGGCGGTCAGAGATGTTCTCGAAGTGCGGAAACCCAATTTGGTTGTCTGCGGACACATCCACGGCAGTGCGGGCCAAACCGATCGTTTCGGTGAGACCACCGTTATCAATGCCGGGCCACAGGGGATCATCTGGGAATTTATTTAGAAGCCATCTCAAAAATGTCTTTTGGCCTCCCGCCTTTTTCGGCGGGATTGGTGCCGCGTTTCAAATCCTCGACATACAGCAGTATGCCTCCGGTTTGAAACTCGGCCCCGCCGTGATCTTGAACCAAAATCCTATTTTTGAGATGGCTTCGAATGATTTATAGCGTTAGAAAATAATGCTAGCGGTGTTTATCGTGGCACATTTTTTTTGATGTCTTCACAGAATTGAGATTGCTTGTTTATTTTTTGAAAATCGGGTAAGATAGAATATAATTCTCAGGAGCACTCGGACATTCTTATACATTTATTAACTCGTAGAAATTGATACTATTATTATGACACATTTACTGTCTTTCATTTTCTTTTTGTTGCTTCCCATTGGGATCGGCGTAGTCATCATATATTTGGCCATTGATTTTTTTGAATACCTGGGAAAGAATCACCGGTCCTTTGCAGGACAAATGTCATTTGCAAGTATTTTTGGAATTCCCGCAGAAAAATTCATATTTCACCTCATCAAACCGGTTGAGTTTACGCGATTTGTTTTCTCCAAAGAGGATCTGGACGACAACAATGTGGTTCTTTATAAAAAGAGAATCAAGATATGCATGCTGGCACTGGCAGGCTGGCTTGTTGTTTTCATTCTGTTTAGGATCGTCTTTTAGACCGCTGCAGTGCATGCTTGTTTGAACTTGGCCGGTTTTCTTCTCCGAAAAGACTTCTTCCCGCTGCTGAAATCAACCCGAGCGGACGGGCTCACATCTCTGATAATATCGATCTGGGGTTGCCATCTTCTGCACGTTTTTCTATAACCGCATACATGCACCAGATAGATATTCATGCAATTATTCGTATCTTAAAGAAAGAGGTACAGCGGTTTCCTAAACCGGCAGTCGGCCATTACATCCAGTCACCCTTTACGGTTCTTGTTTCCTGCCTGTTGTCGTTGCGAACCCAGGACAAGACCACCAGCGCAGCCAGTGAGAGGCTGTTTCATTTGGCACGCACACCGCACGCCATGGCAAAGCTGCCGGGGCTTATCATTGAAAAGGCAATTTATCCAGTGGGATTTTATAATACCAAGGCCAAGAACATTAAAAAAATATGCAGCCTTTTATTGTCTGAGTACAACGGCCGGGTGCCGGATGATATTGATGAACTGCTGAAGCTGCCCGGTGTTGGACGCAAAACAGCCAATCTGGTCATCACCCTGGGTTACAACAAGCCGGGCATTTGTGTCGATACCCACGTGCACCGGATCACAAACCGCTGGGGATATGTTCAAACCAAAACACCGGAACAGACAGAAATGGCGCTACGGGAGAAACTGCCGCCTCGGTATTGGATTATCATCAATGATCTGTTGGTAGCTTACGGCCAAAATTTATGCAAGCCGATCTCGCCGTTTTGCAGTCAGTGTAAAATTGAAAGCTACTGTAACCGGTTAGGGGTGAAGGCTTTTCGGTAAAATTAAACTGGACCAGATCAAGCCGTTTCAAATAAGGCGGCCAGGCTGAAGCGAATATTCGGTTTTCCTATCCATCGCAGGCCGCAGGCCGCTGCTGTTTCAATGGTCCGTTCGAGTTCCTCGGCAGTGATATGAAATTTTGGCTCTGCGATTAAGATCTTTGATTCGGATGACAGATTTGATCTTAGTTGGCTCCAAAATTTTGTTTGATTGTTGACCTCATGCACCATCCAGAAGGCCAGAATGAAATCGACTTTTTCTTTTACCTCAATGTTGTCAGCTTCGCACAGATGTGGTCTGATTCTTTCGATCATGCCGGCACGCCTGGCACGCCTCAACATCACATTTAGCATTTCTTGTTGAAGATCAACGGCGATAACTTTGCCGTTCTCACCGACCAACCTCGCCATACCGATAGAAAAATGACCCATGCCACAACCCACATCCATGACTGCCATTCCTTCAGTGATATAGGCACCTAAAACTTTTCGTGGTGGATGAAACAGTTTGCGAATGGGGTTGTCGAAGGTATACGCCTTCCACCAGGGGCAAACTTCATGATGTTCCGGGGCAGACAGGAATTGAGAAACCATAGTTGGTTCTCCTTTCTGAATCAATCGATCTTTATTTTCTAATTATAGACGATGAAATCCAAATTTATTGCATTTGGACGATATGATAATTTGAAATCCCATGCTTTTCTGCAATGTAAAAAGATGTAACAGGTTGTAACAATCCTATTGTTCTTAGCAGCTATTAGATAAATAAGTACCTAAAATAATGCAATATTTTCATATTGTGAAGGGATTAACCAGGGTACTTGAAAAACTCTATATATGTGTTATTATTATCCTATACCTACCGGTAGGTAGGATTGTGATTGACATGAGAACTATTTTCGATTAAAGAATCCCTTCCTTAAAAAATACAATCGAGCCATTTATGGAGAATAATGATAAGACCAATTTTCTGGAGTCCAATGCCAGGCAAAGGATATTGGAAACTGCTACCGATCTGTTTGCCGAAAAAGGCTATGCTGGTACTTATGTGCGTGAAATCGTTGAAAAAGCCGGGGTTAGCAAACCCGTGCTGTATTACTACTTTAAGAGCAAAGAGGGGCTGTTTTATGCCATTCTGGAATGGGCCACTGATGTTCAACAGAGCGTTCTGAATGAAATCGTTGAAACCTCGGGTACGGTGCTGGATCGTTTTGTCTATCTTTATCGCCGTATATACGAGGGCATTCGGGAATACCAGAGTCTGTATCATATGATCATCGGGCTTATCTACGGTCCCCCCCAGGGTGCTCCCGATTATGACTTTTCCAAATTCCAGGTGATGACGTTCAACGCGGTTAAACAAATTTATGCTGAGGGATTAGCCGCAGGAGAAGTCAGAGAAGCCGATGCAGATGAGGTCGCATTTCTGGTACTTGGCCTGATAGATTATTGTTTAAACACCGAAAAGATCCGGCCTGAACTGGCTGATGCCCAGCGGCCCGAGATGTTGCTGAGGCTTGCCTTTCAAGGATTGGGCACATAAATGGGAAAGGAAAAGCTAAATGAGAACTGCCTTTAGGTTGCTTGCCGTCCTCATGACCATATGGTTTACTGCAGTTGCGTTAACCGGGTGTAAGGACCAAGATAGTATTGCCAATACCGAAAATAACGCCGCTGAAACGCCTGCGATTCCGGTTTCCGTGGATGTGGTAAATCCGGTTATGTTAAAGGACGTTATTTTTCTGCCCGGTGAAACTGAAGCCTGGCAGGATGTCAAGGTTGCGGCTAACGCTGCCGGTCGGGTTGAATGGCTCGGTCCCCGGGAAGGTCAAAAAGTGAAAAAAGGACAGCTTTTGGCCAAAATCGAGGTATCAGCCCTGAAGGCCGCCTTGGAACATGCCGAGGCCGCTTATCAGCTGGCCGAAGATCTGTACCAGCGACGCCAGCGGCTCTTTGAACGCAAGATCATTGCCAAAGAAGAACTCGATCAAAGTGAGACCCAGCGCAAGCTGGCCCTCACCGACCTCGAGCAAATCAAAGTGAAATATAATCACGGCTTCCCGAAATCACCCATCACCGGAATTATCAATCATCTCTACGTGGACGTGGGAGAGTATGCCGATGTCGGCAAGCCACTGGCCGATATCGTCAATATTGATAAAATCAAGATCAATGTCCAGGTGCCGGAACTCGATGTTCGCTATATAAAAAAAGGTCAAAAGGCGCCGGTGAAAATTGATGCGTTTCCGGATCGGGAGTTTTTCGGAATCGTTGATTTTGTTGCGTTTAAGGCCGCTCCGGCTACCAAGACGTTTCTGGTGCGTGCGGTCATCGACAATCCCGCCCACAATATTCGCCCGGGAATGATCGGCCGCGCGGCTTTTGTTCGCCGGATCATTGGCGATGCCATCGTTGCGCCTTTATTTGTCATCGTGGACAAAGGTGGCGAGCGGATTGTTTATGTCGAAAAAGATGGTGTCGCGCAATCGCGTACTATTTCCATCGGCGTGATTGAAGGCGACCGGGTACAGATCACCAGCGGGTTGAATGCCGGCGATCATCTGATTGTTAGAGGGCACACCGAAGTCGAAGACGGGATGAAGGTGACTGTGCAATGATTGTCAATCAACTCGCTCTGAAACGACCGGCAACGGTTCTGGCGCTGCTGGTAATCATTGTGATTGCCGGTGTCTATTGTTATGTCACCTTACCGCGCGAGTCGTTTCCGGATATTACCATCCCCTATGTTTTTGTGACCACCACCTATGAAGGCGTCACACCTGAAGACATCGAAGAGCTGATCACGATTCCCATCGAACGCAAGCTCAAAGGCATTGATAATGTCGAAGAGATCCGCTCTACCTCAGCCGAAGGCATTTCTACCGTGGCCATCAAATTTTTGCCCAAGGTGGACATCGATGATGCCGTGCAGAAGGTCCGAGACAAGGTGGATCAGGCCCAAAACGATTTGCCGGCGGATCTGGCCGATGATCCGGTGATTCAGGAGATCAATTTCTCGGATCTGCCGGTTATCCGGGTGGTTCTGTCAGGCCCGTTGAGCCTGCGCCGGCTTCAAAATCTGGCAGAAGATTTGCAGGATCAGATTGAATCCATTCCCGGTGTTCTGGAGGCCCGCATCACCGGCGGGTTGGAGCGGGAAATTCATGTGGAATTCGACCTGGATCGGGTGCGTGCCTATAACGTACCTTTTTCCAGCATTATCAATTCGGTGACCCAAAGCAATGTGAACATGCCCGGCGGAAGTATGGATATCGGCGACGCCAAATATCTGGTCCGGGTGCCGGAGGATTTCAAACACCCATCTGAAATTTTTTCCATCGTCGCCTTCGTGCGGGACGGCAAGCCGGTGTACCTGCGGGACGTCGCCTACATCCGGGATGCCTTCAAGGATCCGTTAACCCGCAGCCGGATCAACCAAGAAAAGAGCGTGACCATTGCGGTTCAAAAGCGCAGCGGCGAAAATATCGTCCAGGTGACCGATGAGGCTAAACGCGTTATCGATGCAATGAAGCCGCAGTTGCCGAAAACCTTGAAGATCGACCTGACGGCCGATATGTCCAATGACGTGCGCCTGATGGTATCTGATCTGGAAAACAATATTATCTCTGGGTTGATCCTGGTGCTGGCGGTTATTTTTGTTTTTATCGGCGGCCAATCAGCCATATTTGTGGCCATGGCGATTCCCTATTCCATGTTTCTCACCTTTTCTTTATTGACCGGGTTCAGTGTGACCATGAACATGGTGGTGCTCTTTTCGCTGATTTTAGCTCTGGGCATGTTGGTAGACAACGGCATTGTGATCGTTGAAAATATTTATCGGCACATGCAGCAGGGTGAATCCCGCCAGGAGGCCGCCCGCAGTGCTACCGACCAGGTGGCCTGGCCGGTGATCACCTCCACCCTGACCACCCTGGGAGCTTTCTCGCCGATGCTGTTTTGGCCGGGAATCATGGGTGAATTTATGGGGTTTTTGCCCATGACGTTGATTATGGCCCTGAGTTCATCGTTGTTTGTAGCTTTAATCATCAATCCTGTGCTTTCGGCCCGCTTTCAGAGAGTCAAAATGGCCAATCCGAAAAACAATCCGCACCCCAGGGAACCTCTGGTGAAACGGGTTTATCTGTTTATCTTGAGATTTTGCTTACGCCACAGATTGGTGGTGGTGCTTGCCGGTTTTGTGATGCTCATCGCGGCGACGGTGGCCTATAATCTGTTTGGCAAAGGTACGGAATTTTTTCCACAGACCGAACCCCGAAGAGCATATGTCAACATCAAGGCACCGGAAGGAACCAATCTGAACGCCTCTGATAGGCTGGTGGCTGACGTGGAAAAGATCGTATCCCAATATGAAGATATACGCTATGTGATTTCCAATATCGGCGCCATGGGTGGGGATCCGTTTTCCCAGGGAGGAACCGGGACTCACATCAGCCGGGTCGTGCTGGATTTCAAGGATTTTCACGACCGCTCCCGGCCGTCTTCTGAAATTGTAAAAGAGGTACGCCAACGCGTTCTCAAAGCCATTAAAGGGGCTGAGGTGCAGGTGCAAAAGGAAGAGGAAGGCCCACCCACCGGCCCGCCGATCAATATCGAAATCTCAGGTGAAAATATTCATATTCTCGGTGAACTGGCCGCCCAGGTGCGCAAAAAAATTCGAGACATTCCCGGATTGGTGGATTTGAAAGATAATTTTGTGAAAGGCAAGCCGGAAATTCGGGTACGGGTGGATAAGGAAAAGGCGGCGCTGATGGGTCTGGATACTTACACGATTGCCTATACGGTTAAGGCCGCCATCAACGGGGTTAAAGCCGGTGTTTATCGCGAAGGCAAAGATGAATATGATATCATTGCCAGGCTACCCGAGCGCGATCGCCGCTCCATCGAGAGCCTCAAACGCATTACGGTGTCCGGACCCCTGGGAGAACCTATCCCCCTGACCAGTCTGGCGGAAGTCTCTCTAGGAAGTGGTATCGGTGCCATTATGCGGCTGGATCAGAAACGCGTGGTGACCATTTCCGGGGATGTTTCCGGCCGGCTGGCCAATGACGTGATCAAAGAAATTGATGCGCGCATGCAGCAAAAAATTGATTGGCCCAGGGGGTATGCCTATGGTTTCACCGGTGAGCAGGAGGAACAGGCCAAAGCCCAGGCATTTTTGAGCAAGGCCTTTTTTGCATGCATTGCCATCATCCTGTTGATTTTGTTGACCCAGTTTAACTCATTCATCACGCCGCTGATTATTATGACATCGGTGATCCTCTCTCTGATCGGAGTATTTATCGGACTTCTGGTTACCGGCACCCCCTTTGGGATCATCATGACCGGCATCGGTGTGATCTCCCTGGCCGGTGTGGTGGTCAACAACGCCATCGTGCTCATTGACTATTACAACCAGCTTCTGGCCAGAGGGCTTACTTCTTTAGATGCCCTGCTGCGCGCCGGAGCGGTTCGATTCCGACCGGTGATGCTGACCGCCATTACGACCATTTTGGGGCTTTTGCCTATGGCCACCGGTGTCAGCTTTGATTTCCGCAAAATGGCCCTGGATATCGGTGGGGAGTCATCCCAGTGGTGGGGCCCAATGGCCGTAGCCGTGATCTTCGGACTGGGTTTTGCCACCCTGCTGACGCTAATTGTCGTTCCCGTGCTCTGCTCTCTGGCCCACAGCATGAAGCGCCGCAAAGTTCAATCGTAGCGATAAATCCAGTTTTTGAAGTGTTTTCAATACCATTCGCTTGCAGAGAGGTTTTCGCCAGTTCCCTCTCCCTGAGAGACTGTGTCGTAATTAAAAAAAAGCGCTCAAATTCTGCCTGTCATGCTGGTCCCGGATCAAGTCCGGGATGACGGATCCGGCAACCAGTAACGTAATCGTCTGAAAAAGCACTGGATAGCG
>JASFPE010000085.1:0-14225 GCA_050116155.1 Desulfobacterales bacterium | reverse complement strand
AGGTTGGAGGTAAAAAATTAAAAGATAAAGATGCAGAGATTTGGGAATTGTGGGATTAAGGAATTCAATGATTAAAGGATTGAGAAACCCTGAGCCCATAACCATGAGGCATGGGTTCTCTTTTTTGCCTCAAACCTCAGACCTCTAACCTAACGCCTTTTGCCTTAAATCTTTGACTCTGAAACCTCAGTATTTAAAATTTACAATAATCCAAAATAAGGGAGCTAGAGTGAGGAGATAATATGCCGAAAGTGAGAACCGAAAAGCAGAAATTACCAGGAGCTCTGGACGGGATTCGGATCGTGGAATACGGCGTGTTTCATGCAGGGCCGGGCGGAAATGCTATTTTGGGAGATCTGGGAGCCGAGATTATCAAGATCGAAACGTTAAACGGCGATCCGGAGCGCTACTGGACCAAAATAGCCGGACGCGATTTTTCCCTGAAAAATAATGAGAGTGTTATTTTCGATGCGTCGAATCGCAACAAAAAAAGTGTGTGTCTCGACATCAAACAAAAAAAAGGTCGTGAAATCTTCGATCGACTGATAGCGGGTGCGGATGTATTTTTAACCAATTTGCGCAAAAGCACCAAAGCCAGGATGGGTCTGGATTATGAGTCGATATCCAAATTGAATCCAGATATCGTTTATGCCAGTGTTTCCGGCTATGGAACCGAAGGACCCATGGACGATCTGGGTGCCTTCGATCCGCTGGGATCGGCGCGATCCGGCATGATGTTTCTGCTTGGAAATAAAGAACCGCAATTGCTTCACATTGGTATCCTGGATCAGGCCACGGCGATTACGGTGAGCCATGCCATATTGACGGCACTATTGGACCGCGAGCGCAGAGGGGTAGGTCAGGAAGTACATATCTCCCTTTACAGCACGGCCTTATGGTTACAGTACCTTAATTTGATAATTGCCAGTGTTCTTTCTAAAGACCCCGATATCTCCGGAGATCGCATAAAACATTCGCCGTTGCGGAATCGATTTTGCTGTAAAGACGGTAAATGGATTTTTTGCACCCATCATCCGGAAGAAAAATACTGGGCGACCTTCTGCAAGGCGACCGGGCAGGCCGCATTGCTGGAGGACCCTCGCTATACGACGGAGTCCGGAAAGCCTGTCAATTTTACTGAACTCAATCAGATATTTGATAGGGTATTTAAGACCAAAACGGCAGATGAATGGATGGACATATTTGTGCCCCTGGGTCTTCTTTTCTGTTCGGTTCAGAACATTATGGAGGTAATGACCGATCCTCAGGCTTTGGCAAACAATTTTATCGTTCCCTTTGAGCATCCACTACAGGGCAAAGTCAAAATTCCCGGCTATCCGGTTGATTTTAGTGCCAGTAGTGCAGGAACCAAAAGTTCGGCTCCGCAATTGGGACAGCACACGGATGCCATTATGAATGAGCTGGGATTTTCAAAGAAGGATATAGAGCGTCTCAGGAAGGAGAAAGTCCTAAAATAATTTAGGGATTGAGGAGGTAGAATTCGGAATGCGGAATGCGGAATGCGGAAAAAAAACATTGAGAAATTTAAGATTCATCGCGGCTGGAAGCCGCTCCCACTGGGCTGTTGTTTGTTATTAAAAGGCAAAATTGGATGCTAATAACAAAAATTACTATTAACTAATAACTGATAACCAATAACTGTTATCGTGGAGGTGGGAATGGAAATGCGCAAAACAGGGAGTATCGGATACATTGCCGGCGCATGGCCGCTGGATCCCGATAAATTTACCCTTGTATTCATTCACGGAGCCGGCGGTTCCGGTTCTTTCTGGCAGGTACAAATCGATGCGCTGGCAGATAAAGCCAACACCCTGGCGCTTGATCTGCCCGGTCACGGCACAAGCGACGGCCCGGGTGAAAATAAAATAGAGGATTATGCTCGGGTCGTGAATGAGTTTGTGAATGAACTAAAAATACCCAATCCAATTCCATGTGGCGTGAGCATGGGAGGGGCGATTGTTCAACAGCTCCTCATTGACTTTGCGCAGCGTTATCCGGCTGGTATTCTGATGGGTACCGGAGCGCGAATGGGGGTCGCACCGGCTATATTTGAAACCATTGAAAATGATTTTAGTGCGTTTGTCGACATGATCGGTACATTTGCAGTATCCCCAAAAACAGATCCCGGTTTGGTGCAGCCTTTTAAAGAAGAGTTGGCCCGGGGCAATCCCGAGATTGTGCTCAGTGATTTTCGAGCCTGTGATCGCTTTGATTCAAGGGCAGGGCTGTCTTCAATTTCAGTGCCTGTATTGATTATAACCTCGGAGGAAGACAAATTAACCCCGGCAAAGTACGGGGAATTTCTTGAAAAAAACATCCAAAAGGCACAACTCGTCCACATCATGGATGCCGGACATATCGTTTCTGTGGAGAAGCGGGATGAAGTCAATTCCTTAGTGCTGGATTTTCTTGATACGCTGGGTAGTTAGCAAAGATTTTACTCCACATCCTTGTTCGACCAATCCTCCAGGAAATCTTCTGCTTTTCCAATCTCATCGAGAATCTGGAGTAACATCAGACGACTCATGCCTCTGGATCCGAAGAAGCCGACATCGACCTGGATGAAGGTTGTCTTAACGCTGCGGCGTTCGATGAGAATGTCAAGGACACAATCCTTTTCATCAATATAGCGCAATTCTGCACGAATTTCTTTGACATCCTTGTATTTATTTTCGAAGGCTAAAGTTTCGGCCGCGCGCAAAGCAGCTTCGACGGCATCCTCATATCGAACGATTTGATAACTGTAAACTTTACTGCCATATCCACTGGCATAAGAAACACCCGACGGCGCGCTGCTCAATCCGGTTACAAGGGTTGCGGTCGTGCATCCGGTCATAAAGATCAAAAATATGCATGTTGAGGCAAACAAGCGTATTAAATTAAATTTAGTGCGCATAACTTAATCTTAACCCATTATTCATGGACTTAAATATTTATATCGCTTTTCTTTCGATTTTTTGGTTTCAGGTTTCAGGTGTCGGGTGTCAGGAACCCCAATTCGGAAGGCGGTATTCGATTGCGGATTTCGGATTTTTAAAACACTAAACACCAAACGCAAAACACGTAACACATAACCCGAAACACGAAATCGAAAGGTCCTGGACCTAGTTCTTATTTTTGCCTCAAACCTCGGACCTCTAACCTAGCGCCTTTGATTCTTACCCCAGGCCCTCTGGCCCATGCTCCATGCCTTATACCCTGACAGCCTAGCCAGATACGATCCTCTTAGTTATTTGTCTTAGACTTATGATACATTTCAATAAGAATTGGAATAAATGTCGTCAAATCTTCCACCACACAGATATCAGCCACCTGGAATATCGCGGCGGCAGGGTCTGTGTTTATGGCCACGATAAATCCGGAGCTCCGCATCCCCGAAACGTGTTGTACCGCACCGGATATGCCACAGGCAATATAAAGCTCAGGAGTAACGGTTGCGCCGGTGACACCCACCTGGCATTTGTATTCCAGCCATCCCATATCACAAATTATGCGAGATCCGGCCACGGCAGATCGCGGAAACACTTTCGCCAGTTGTTCGATGCTACCCAGATTTTCCACTTCACCGATACCTCTGCCCGCAGCGACGATGACTTTGGCTTCGGTAATTGCCGATGTATCGGCCTCGGCTTGTTTTAAGCCCATTGAAAAAGACCGATGGGGCTCGTAGGTTATCGATTTTATTTCGACCGCACCGGTGGTTTGAGATTCGGACTCCAGTGGCTTAAAAACACCGGGCTGGATGGTTAGAATCGATGTCTTCGCTCCAGTACTATGGTGAGCAAAAATTTTGCCGCCATAAAGTGGCCGGGCAACGCAAATGTTTCCATTTTGTTCGACAATCTCTTCAACCCCGGTGATACAGTCGGCATCTAACACTACTGCCAGTGCCGGTGCGAAGTCAAGTCCCTGAGATGTATGGGCCGCGCAGATATAGGTTGCATTATATTCGATAAGCAGATTTTGCAAAATATCCCTGTATGTCTCACCATTGTAACAATGCAGGTTTGGAACTTGAATGGCCATTACATCCTGCCCACTGATTTGCGCGATTTCCCGGGCGGGTCGGGCGACGTCATCTCCCAGAATCATCACCTTTATGGGTAACATCTTAAACCGCTGGAGTTTTACAGCGCACGCAATAAGCTCGTAAGTAACCTGCTTGATTTGACCGTCAAAATACTCTGCGATGACGATTATGGATTTTTCCATCATTCCACTATAGCGCTAAAGCTTCACTTCGTGCCCATTTTTCCATCATTTCAGCTTTAGTGAAGCGAACTAATTAAGCCTTACTCTAAGAAAGCCTTTTCACGAAGAATTTTTAGCAACTTTTTTGCTTTCTGTTGCGGGCTGCCCGTTAAGACCTCTCCGGCCCGCGATTTAATAGGGTATGTTAACTGGAGAATCGTTTCCCCTCCTTGAGGCTGGGGTGATGACTCTGAATTAATGATTTCGAGTTTCTGTTTGTTGGCGCGCAACAGATTGGAGAGCGAAGGATAGCGCGGAGTGTTCGGCCCTGATTGAATCGTTACCACGGCTGGAATTTTCAATTCCAGCATGTCCCTGCCGCCACCCTCAATTTCGCGCTCGACATAAAGGGTTTTGTAATCGGGTGAAAGCTGATGCAAAATGACGCCGGTGGCACACGGTAAGTTCAGATGAGCGGCAATCATGGGACCGACCTGACCGTTCATATGGTCTTCGGACATGGCACCGGCAAAAATGAGGTCATAGGATTTTTTGGCTGCGTATTCTGCTATCCTGGCGGCCACTGATGATGGGATCAGGTAATCGTCGATGTCTGTTGCGAGGTGAATTCCATGATCGGCACCCATGCCGATTGCTCTTTTGATGACATCCGCTGACCTTTCCGGTCCGACGGAAAGGATATCAATGGTTATGCCGCTAAAGCTTTCTTTAAGACGTATCGCTTCTTCAACTGCAAACTCATCCAGGCGATTCATCTTAAACTCATTGAAGCTATCCGGATCAATCCATGTGCCTTTTTCGTTGATCTGAATGATTACATCAGATTCGGGAACTTGTTTTACGCAAACCAGAATTTTCATATGCCAAACTTAGGCCAGAAGGATAAATGTGTCAATAAAAAAACGAACGTTCGCTCGATTTTTCTTGACTCGATGCCTTTTGCAATGTATGAAGCATCAAGTAAAGGGCTTCGCCCCAATTGGAATGATGGAATAGTGGAATAGTGGAATACTGGAATAATGGGTATGGAATGAAGTTTAAGCGCTATTATTAGGTTAAGGGATATTGGGATATTTGTTAAATAGCAAGATGTTTATTGATGATAAAATTTTAAATGAACAACATCTTTTCGAAACCATTATTCCATTATTCCAACATTCCTATATTCCGATTATAAGAATATTAGATTATCACATATAATTAAACCTTTGTTTGTTTGAATCCGGCTCATCCGGGTGAGGAGGATATTATGGATTTTACGGTATCGGAAAAAATGCAGACAATTTTAGGAATGATCAAGGAATTCGTGCAAAAGGAATTGATACCCCTTGAACCGGAATTTCTGACGAAATCATTTTCTGAAATGGTCCCCGTACTGGAGGGAAAACGGCAGATGGTCCGACAAATGGAGTTATGGGCGCCGCTTCATCCTAGGGAATACGGTGGCATGGGGCTTAATTTGATGGAAAGTGCCCTGGTGTTTGAAGCCCTGGGAGAAACGCCCATGGGGCTCTATACTTTTGGCTGTCAGGCACCGGATGCCGGTAACATCGAAATTCTGCATCAGTTTGGAACCGATGAGCAAAAGGAAAAATATCTTAGCCCCCTGATTGAAGGCAAAATTAGAAGCTGCTTTTCCATGACCGAGGTGGATTTACCCGGTTCCAACCCCGTTATGATGGATACCACCGCGGTAAAAGACGGCGACGATTATGTGATCAACGGCCACAAATGGTACACATCTGCGGCGGATGGCGCTGAAATTGCAATTGTCATGGCGGTCACCAATCCGGATGCCGGCCCTTATCTCAAAGCCAGCATGATCATTGTTCCCACCGACACCCCTGGCTTTAACCTCGTGCGCAATATACCCGTCATGGGCCATGCCGGGGAAGGCTATTTCAGCCATGCTGAAATTCTCTACCAAAATTGCCGCGTGCCCCAGAAAAATCTGCTGGGACCCGAGGGCCATGGTTTTGTGATCGCCCAGGAACGGCTGGGACCTGGCAGAATTCACCATTGCATGCGCTGGATCGGCATCTGCAATCGGGTTTTCGATCTGATGGTGGCTCGGGCACGGGACAGAATCATTGCCCCGGACAGGAAGTTGGTCACCAAACAGATTATCCAATCTTGGATCGCCGAATGTGCGGCAGATATTCAAGCCGCGCGCCTGATGGTTCTGCATGCCGCCTGGATGATTGAGACGGTGGGTAAAAAGGAGGCCCGCAAGGAGATTTCTCTGATCAAATTCGTAGTGCCCAGCATTATGCAGAAAGTTATCGACCGAGCCCTGCAGGTCCACGGTGGACTGGGTATGACCGATGATACCATCATCGCCTTTTTTTACCGGCACGAGCGAGCAGGCCGAATTTTCGACGGAGCGGACGAAGTGCACAAAGTGTCGTCAGCCAAGCGGATACTCAAGGAATATGAAGGCAAGCGGGTTAGGTAGTATTCATCAAAAAACAAACATCGAACATCGAACGTTCAACATCGAACGTCCAATCAAGCCTTGGCGGGGTTGAATAAAATAAAACTGCGGAGCGGAGCGCATCATTATTCGATGTTCGATGTTGGATGTTCGATCTGCCGGAGACAGACAAGTGCTTGCTCGCCTATGGCGAGTTGGACGTTTATCTTTTCGATAAACTGTCGAAGCCATCTGAGCTACTAATAAGGCTAATTATGGACTACGCGCAGTTTCAAAAACAGGTGAGTCTTTCCAAGCAGGATATCTGCCGGGAAGCTTTTGCGGACAACCGCAATACCATCCGCGTTAAAAAAGAAGGCACGGTGGTCAAAAATCTCGAGAGAATATTTGACGCGACCCTTAAGATCAGCAACAAAAAAGGCTTCCAGGCCATGAGTATGCGCGATCTCAGCAAAGAGACAAATTTGAGTATGGGTGCGTTGTATTCTTATTTTTCCAGCAAGGAGGAGCTTCTGGAAATGCTGCAACATCAGCATCGCACCATTACCATACGCATTCTCGAAACCTATATAAACGCACAAAAGGATCCGTTGGCCAAACTCAATGTTGCCATTCGAACCCATCTTTATCTGAGCGAGATCATGCAGCCCTGGTTCTATTTTTCGTATATGGAAACCAAAAATCTTTCTAAAAAGCAACAGCAACTGGCGATTGCCAGTGAGCTGCATACTGAGAAAATAATCTCGGATATTTTGAATCAGGGTCAGACCCAGGGCTATTTTCAGATTGACGACCTGCAGTTGACGGCCGGCGTCATCAAGGCTATGCTGCAGGACTGGTATCTTAAACGCTGGAAATACGCAAAACGAAAAATTTCTGTTGATCAATATGCCCGGTTTGTTCTGAATATCGTAGCGGCTTATATATCTGATAGAAAAGCGAGCCAAACAAAAGGAGAAATACGCCATGTACGAGTTAAACTATGAACCGCAAATCTGTGAGCAGTGCAAAACATGCGATTGTTTGGTGAACTGCCAGTACATGGATTTTGATTTGGCTGCAGCCAAAGTTGAAAAAGAGAATATTTTAAAAGGACGCGATTCGAAAGTCCTGGAAAAGTGTGTTACCTGCTATGCGTGTGAAGAGTATTGCCCCAATGGCAATCATCCTTTTTATTTGATTGTTGAACGGCAAGAAGAAAAGGGACTCCTGCCTGTACCGGAGCCGATCACCAAACAGCAAATTATTATGATGAAGCCACGAGGGACCATCAGCCCGGCACCCGTGACATCGCCGGTAATAAATATGTGTTATTTTCCCATGCTGACCGGATGTATTCGCGGCAAGCTTTACGAAGGCGCTTCCTGTATTGTGGGAAGTGACATTTTTTGCAATGTCATGTGGCTTCATTTTGCCAAAAACTCGGTGATTCGTGAACGGCTCCCGCTGATGATCGATAACATCTGGAACTACTACCTCAGGGATAGTGGGGTCGACGAACTGGTTTGCTTTCACGATGAATGTTACGGAACCTTTACGCAACTTGCCCCTGCCTTTGGGATTGAGGTTCCATTCAAATCCATTCATCTTTTCGAGTACCTGTCAAAAAAACTGGATGAGCTAAAAGATGAGATTCATCCGATAAATGCCAAGGTGGCCTACCAGCGTCCCTGTTCCAACCGTCTCGTTCCGGAAACCCAGCACTGGGTCGATGATATCTTTCAAAAGATCGGAGCCGAGCGTGTGAACCGCACCTATGACCGCGAAAACGCACTTTGCTGCGGTCAGGTTTTTCGCGCCCATCAACGGGATGATCTTGCCGATGATGTTCAAGACCGCAATCTTGACGATATGCAACAGGCAGGTGCCGACTATTGTGTTTTCAACTGCCCGGCATGCTTTTTTGCCCTTTCGGATGCAGTCACTGAAAGAGGTATTATGCCGATTCTCATGAGCGATCTTTGTCAGCTCGCTTTTAAGAAGATTGCAAATGGGGGGTAAATCTCATGAAAAAGATCTATGATGAACTTGTCAAAATAGTTGGGACGGATTTTGTTTCGGATCAGCCTGAGGAACGATACATTTATTCTATGGATCCCGGCACCATGCCGGCGCGGGAACCGGATTTTGTTGTCTTACCGGAAAGCACCGAAGAAGTTCGCCAGATCATGATGCTGGCAAACCAGCATGAGATCCCCGTTGTCCCATTGGGCGCAGGACTGGTTCTCTCAGGCCTATCCCGGGCGCTCAAGGGCGGAATCATTCTGGATATGAAAAGAATGAATCGTATTCTGGAAGTCAACGAAACCAGCCGTTATGCGGTGGTGGAAGCCGGTGCCTCTCAGGGAATGCTTCAGGCCTTTTTAAAAAAGCACCATCCGGTGCTGAAACATTCCGCCCCTGATGCACCACCGGTGGCTACCATTGCCGGAAATGTTTCCATCCACGGCTCCGGGCATTTATCGCATGCAGCCGGATTTCATTCAGATATGCTCAATGGCCTTGAGGTGGTGCTGCCCACCGGCGAGGTTGCTCGGCTCGGCTCCTGTGCAACTTCATCATACTGGTTCTCCCGGGCACCGCTTCCGGATCTGGCCGGTCTTTTTCTCGGATGGGCCGGCACCACGGGCGTGATCACGAAACTGGCGATTAAGCTTTACCCGAATTACCGATTTAATGATGTCGGCATATTTGTCACCGAAGATGCAGAATTGATTCCTGACATTCTATACCGTATGACTGGCACCCAGCTGGCCGAAGACATGACGGCCTGGATGACGCCCAAGCCGGATTGGGCCAAGGGATTCTTGCATTGCAATGTAAACTATGGTGCCAATACAAAAGATGAATTGATCTGGAAGAGAAACCTGATTCGGGCTTCTGTGCAAAAGTATATCGACCAAAAAGTTGCGGGTTTTATGCCGCTGCCGCCAGCCATGAAACAGCCTTTTCTGGAAATACCCGCCCGAACTCTATCACGGTTTGCAGACGTGCGAAAGGGCGGGGGCTTTGAATACGTGGGCGCGATTCTGCCGGTAGACCTTTTCCCCGAGGCGTATACTTTAGGTCTGGATCTGGCCCAAAAGCTTCACGTAAATTATTCTTTGGGGTGCCGAATTATCGGCATAAACCACTGCATGATGTTTTTTTATGCCTACGCTTTTAATCGGGCTGATCCTGCAGATGTGCAACGGGCGCAAAAGGCGCTCGAGGCAACCAACCGTGCGGTTTTGGAGCTGGGGGGGATCCCCTGGAAAGCAGAGGCACCAGCCCAAAAAGAAATCATCCGAAAAATGGATCCAAACATGTTCGAGCTCATGAACCGCGTAAGGGCCGTGCTGGACCCAAAAGGCATCATGAATCCGGGCAACTGGGAGGTGGATTGATGGAACACGAAGAGATTCTTCACCGATGTTTCCGCTGCGGATACTGCAAGTTGCCCGGGAACTATGTCGATTTTAACTGTCCGGCCTATTTAGCCTTTCGTTTTGAAACATATTCTCCTGGCGGAAGAATGTGGCTTCTGAGAGCCTGGCTGGACAATAAGATCGAAACGAGCAAACGATTTCAACAGATTCTGTTTTCATGCGTTACCTGCGGCAACTGCGTGGAAAACTGCACGTTTCCAAAGTTTAAAGATCAGCTTTTGCTGGCATTCACGGCCGGCAAAGAAGAGTTGGTGAATGCCGGAAAGGTACCGCCGGCAGTAAGAGACTGCTTAGAAAAGTTCTATAATCATGGAAACCCTTACGGACTTGCTCAAAAAAAGCGGAGCCTATGGGCAGAAGGATTAAAAATTGATATTTTTTTGGATCATGAATATCTTTTCTTTCCGGGCGATGTGGGTTGCTATGACAGTCGCGGACAAGAGATCGCCCGCTCCGTTGCGGAGCTTCTAAAAGCTCATGATATATCCTTTGGTATTTTAGGTGCTGCAGAGGTTTCCGATGGCAATGAGGTCAATGCCATGGGAGAAAAGGAACTTTTTAAGTTTCTGGCCGAAAAAAATATCAAGGCTTTTGACAATGCGGGTGTCAAAAAGATCATTGCGCTTTCGCCGCATGCTTATAATATCTTTAAAAATGATTATGTACTGTTTGGGGGTCAGTACCAGGTATTTCACTATAGCCAGATACTTGCGTCCATTGTAAAGAATTTCAAATTCAAATCTGATGTGCCGACGGTTCGTGTTACCTATCATGACTCCTGCTATCTTGGGCGTCATAACAATGAGTATTGGTCCGCGCGAACGATATTGTCCGCTTTGCCGGGGATTGAGCATGTTGAAATGGATCGCAACCTGCAAAATTCTTTGTGTTGCGGCGGTGGTGGCGGCAATTTTTTTACCGATATCCTCGGCAGCGCTGCCGATAACCCAGCGCGTGCCAGAATTCGTGAGGCCGCCGGAACAGGTGCCCAGATTTTAGCTGTGGCGTGTCCGCTGTGTGCAATCATGTATGAAGATGCGCTAAAAGTGGAAAACCTGGACGGAAAACTTGAAGTAAAAGAGATTTCCGAGATTGTCTGCGAAAGGATTATATCAAAACTTGAGTAAAAAAATGCCATAGAAAGGAGTCATTATGAAAATAAAAAATGGTGCTGAATACATGGAAAGCCTGCGCAAAATAGAGCCTAAAATATATTACAAGGGCAAACGGATCAAAGATGTCACCACCCATCCGGCAACCGCGCCCCATGTACGTGCAGCGGCGATGACCTATGCGCTGGCCAGTCAGGATGAATACCGCGATCTGGCAACAGCCACCTCCCACCTGACGGGCAATGTCGTCAGCCGGTTTACGCATGTTCACCAAAGCGTCGAGGATCTGATAAAAAAAATAAAGCTCCTGCGGGTTTTGGGACAAAAAACGGCCACCTGTTTCCAACGCTGCGTGGGTTTTGACGGCATCAATGCCGTATATTCTGTGATCTACGAAGTCGATCAAAAGCTCGGAACCGATTATCTGGAACGTTTCAAGAAATGGTTGATTCGTATTCAGGATGAAAACCTTATGGTCGTCGGCGCTATGACCGATCCGAAAGGAGATCGATCCAAAAGCCCTGCCGATCAGCCTGACCCGGATCAATATGTGCATGTGGTCGACCGCCGTGACGACGGGGTGGTGATTCGAGGAGCCAAACTGCATATGACCGGTGCGGTCAACTCCCATGAAATACTGGTCATGCCGACAACGGCGCTGGACGAGCGCTCGAAAGATTTCGCCATCGTGTGTGCCATCCCAATTGATGATCCCGGTATTACGATGATTTTCGGGCGTCAGGCCAGTGATGATCGGCGCGATAAGCAGGAGACGATTGACTCCGGCAAGCCTCGTTTCGGCGCTGTTGGGGGCGAGGCGGTGATTGCCTTTGACGATGTATTTGTGCCCAATGAACGAATTTTCTTAAACGGTGAAACCGACTTTGCCGGAGCCATCGTTTATCGATTCGCCGCCCATCACCGCGCTAATTACGGTGCCTGCAAAACCGGCATCATGGATGTGTTAACCGGGGCAGTGGCTTATCTGACCCAGATCCAGGGCACGGCCAAAGGCTCTCACATCAGAGAAAAGGTCACAGAGATGATCCATCTCAGTGAAACCCTTTACAGTTCCTCGATTGCCTGTTCGGCCGAAGGGGAACCGACACCTTCCGGTGCGTATATGGTGGACACCATGCTGGCCAATGTCTGCAAACAAAACGTTACGCGGTTTCATTTTGAGGTTGCCCGGCTGGCAATTGATCTGGCCGGCGGATTCATTGCGACCATGCCCAGCGAGTATGATTTGCATAGTGAGGAAGTGGGACACTTGGTAAAAAAATATTTTTCTGGGGTTGCAGATATACCCACCGAAGATCGCATTAAAATCGGTCGACTGATTGAAGCCATGACCGGTGGGACGGCGATGATCGAGTCGATGCACGGCGCCGGTTCACCCCAGGCCCAGCGCATCATGATATTTCGGGAAGGAGATTTAGAAAAGAAGATCAAACTGGCCAAGGCCCTGGCCGGTATCCCGTCGAAAAGGGATCAGAAAAAAGGCAAATAATTCCTCAAAAGGAGATTTGATTTATGGAGGATGTTTTTGAGAAATTGCGAGCGCGGTTGGACGACATGGCCAGCGGATATCCGGAAAGCGAAAGCAAGATAGAGATTAAGCTGCTCAAGAAAATGTTTACCGAAGAAGAAGCCGACCTGTTTTTGCAGCTGATGCCGTTTTTGCAAAAACCTGAGGATGTGGCCAAGCGGCTGAAGCGGGACAGCGATGAGATCGCCGAAGCGATGGAGCAGATGGCCAAAAAGGGACTGCTTTTCCGCAAGCGAAAAGGCGATCTGGTGCGCTATGCTGCCGTACCCTATGTGGTGGGCTTGTTTGAACATCAGGTCAAAACGATGGACGAGGAATTTGCCAGGGATCACGAAGAATATTTTGAATCCGTCTTCGGAAACACTATTCAGGCCTTTAAAACGCCCGTTTTACGTACGATTCCCATCGACCGTCAACTGGTGGCCGACTGGCCGGTATCTCCCTATGAAGATGTGCTGCAAATTATCGAGGGTCAGGAAAAGATCGCCATTGCTCCCTGTGTGTGTCGCACCACCACACAATTGGCCGGCAAAGAATGTGACAAGCCGATGGAAAATTGCTTTTCATTTGGCTCCCATGCCGACTTTTATGTAGAAAATGGCATGGGTCGGTATATTTACGTTGATGAGGCCAAAGAGATCGTCACCAACAATGAAAAGGCCGGACTGGTTATGCAACCCTTTAATTCACAAAAAATCGGTGGGATGTGCAGCTGTTGTGGTGATTGCTGCGGTGTGCTGAGATCTTTGAAAATGCACCCCAGACCGGCTGAAATGGTGCAGAGCAATTATTTTGCGCAGGTGGACGATGGGTTGTGCACCGGCTGCGAAACATGTCTGGAGCGTTGCCAGATGGAGGCGATTGATGTGGTTGACGGTCTGGCAAATGTTGATCTGGATCGCTGCATCGGCTGTGGTCTATGTGTAACTACCTGCCCGGATGAGGCAATTCTATTAAACAAGAAACCCGAAGATCAGCTGTATGAACCGCCGAAATCGGGGGCCGAGACGTATATGCGGATTGCCAAAGAAAGAGGAAAGATGTAACTGGCCACTGGTCGCTGGTTTCGCGATGCCCGATGCAAAATGACGCACGACACACGGCTCAAGAAAAAGATTTTGATACCGTGTGCCTTGTGCCGCGAGCCTTGAGCCAGATGTAATATGAGATACATCGAAATTTAGGTTCGAAAGCTGAATTTTCTTGGTCGAAAGTTTTTAGGCATAAACCATGAAAGATGAACGGGGCTTATATTATTATCCATTTCCGCAAAACAGGCGCGTGCGTATGTATGTGCGGGAGGTCGAAGGGTCTGTTTTGTTTCGGCTCTGGAATGCTGATGATCCAAAGCTGTGGGAAGAACATGGATGGGTTCCCTATGATGCCATTCGACAAGCCCAGGCCATGTATACCGGCAAGGGCTTTGACCCGCGATATGCCTATGACATCGAGGTGGCAAAGGCATTAAT